>NZ_CVTO01000154.1:40135-91595 GCF_900004715.1 Pseudomonas sp. 24 E 13 | reverse complement strand
CCCTCGGCCACCAACTGGCGCATGCTGATCACCGCCATTACATAGCCGTACGGCTGGGGATCGACCGTTTTGCGCACCGGCGCTACCAGCAGCACCCCGGCGGCATACGCCGGCTCCAGGCCCACCAGTTGCATGGGCTGGGACACCGCCGCCTGGCCGCTGGCTTGCGCGCGCTCGACAACCGCGCGCCGCAGGGGTTGGGCAAGCAGGTCAAAACCCATTGGCGAGCCCAACAGACTCTGGGTCTGGCTATATAAAACCGGCACGTATTCATCGCGCTCGGACGCCGGCGCCAGCTCGCCTGCCGAATTCAATTCGCGGATGGTGAAAGGTGCGCCACGCTGGCGCGAGATGGTCTGCTCGAACTGGCTGCGCTGATCCCCGGACACTCGCGGCGCCCAGGCATAGGCACGCGCGTGCAACAACAGGGACTGGGCGAAACCGTCAAATTCGGCGCGGGACACCTCGTCGGAATTGACGAAAAAACGCCGCAGGCTATCCAGGCGCAGCTCCTGGTCTTCGAAGCGTTCCTGAATCCGGCTGTAGCGCTCGCTGACCAGCAACTGGAAGCGCTGGCGCACCTGTTGCTGATACAGGTCGGCAGCGGCCCACGCGATGACCAGGGTCAGCGCGCCACCCGTTGCCATTACCACCAATGCCACCAGCCAAGCCGATGCCTGTTCACTGATAAAACCAAGGATTTTCGGGCGTACGGCTTGCATCGGCATAGGCAACACTCACAGCGCCAGCGTGCGGGGTGTCACTTTGGCGGGACGTTAAGTTATAGCCATCCGTCGGGGGTTTGACCAGTGTAAAAAATGCGCACGCTTAATGTGGGAGGGGTTTGCCCTAATACCGTCTGTAGGAGCGAGCTTGCTCGCTCCTACCTGACTGGCATTAGGGCTTGCCCCCCCCACATTGGCGACTCAGCGTGCGCTGATTTTCCACGCCCGATGGATCTTCGCGTTACGCGCGAAATCCGGGTCGATGGTCTTGTCGCTGATTTCCTCGACCGCATAGCGTTCGCTGAGGTTGTCTTCCAGCTGGAACTTGCGGAAATTGTTCGAGAAGTACAACACGCCCCCCGGCGCCAGGCGCGCCATGGCCAGGTCGAGCAACTGCACGTGGTCACGCTGGACGTCGAAGATGCCTTCCATGCGCTTGGAGTTGGAAAAGGTTGGCGGGTCGATGAAAATCATATCGAACTCGTCACGACTGGCTTCCAGCCACGCCATCACGTCACCCTGTTCCAGGCGGTTCTTGTCGGAAAACCCGTTGAGGGAAAAATTGCGCCGCGCCCAGTCCAGGTAGGTCTTGGACAAATCGACACTGGTGGTGCTGCGCGCGCCGCCCTTGGCTGCGTGCACACTGGCGGTAGCGGTGTAGCAATACAGGTTGAGGAAACGCTTGCCCGCCGCTTCCTTCTGAATGCGCATGCGCATCGGCCGGTGATCAAGGAACAGGCCGGTGTCCAGGTAATCGGTGAGGTTGACCAACAGCTTCACGCCACCTTCGCTGACCTCGGTGAACTTGCCCTGGGCGCTTTGGCGCTCGTATTGCTTGGTGCCGCTCTGGCGCTCGCGACGCTTGACCACCACGCGGCTCTTGTCGACGTTGAGCGCCTGGGGAATCGCCGCGAGCGCGTCAAACATGCGCGCCGAGGCCTTCTCCGGGTCGATGGACTTGGGCGCGGCATATTCCTGCACATGCACCCAATCGTGATACAGGTCGATGGCCATGGAATATTCCGGCATGTCGGCGTCGTACACACGGTAGCAATCCACACCCTCACGCTTGGCCCACTTGCCCAACTGCTTGAGGTTTTTCTGCAGGCGGTTGGCGAACATCTGCCCGCCTTCGCTCAGGCGCGCCTGTTCGACCACCGGCGCCGGGGCCGGCTTGATCGGGTTGCCGTTCTTGTTGTACTGACGCTCTGCCGGTTCGGTCGGAGCCTGGTCGTAGGCCGCTTGCTCACGCTCGGCCTGGCGCTGCTCCGGGGTGCGACGCTCGCCGGTGACGAACTGATCGGGGTTGACCTTGATCAGCAGCAATTTGCACGGCAAGGCGCCGTTCCAGAACGAATACTGTTTGTGGCTGCGAATGCCCATGCGCTTGCCCAGGTCCGGTGCGCCGGTGAACACGGCGGCTTCCCACCCCATGCAGGCCTGGCGCAGACGCTCGCCGAGGTTCTGGTAGAGATACAACAGGCTGGCCTCATCACCCAAACGCTCGCCGTACGGCGGGTTGCAGATCACCAGGCCTTTCTGGTTCTGGTCCGGGCGCGGCTCGAACGTGCCGACTTCGCCCTGGTACACCTTGATCCAGTGGCTCAGGCCTGCGCGCTCGATGTTGTTGCGGGCCGGCTGGATCAGGCGCGGATCGGCTTCGTAGCCACGCACCCACAGCGGGGTTTTGTTCATGCCGACAGCGGCACGTTCAGTGGCCTCGGCGTGCAGTTTCTTCCACAGCGCCGGGACGTGCCCGAGCCAGGTGGTGAAGCCCCACAGTTCGCGATTGAGGTTGGGGGCCATGTCGGCGGCGATCATGGCGCCTTCAACCAGGAAGGTGCCGACGCCGCACATCGGGTCGGTCAATGCGCCGCCTTCGGCAGCAATGCGCGGCCAGCCGGCGCGAATCAGGATCGCCGCCGCGAGGTTTTCCTTCAGCGGCGCGGCGCCCTGCTGCAGGCGGTAGCCGCGCTGGTGCAGGCTGTGGCCGGACAGGTCGAGGGACAGGATGGCTTCACCACGGTCCAGGCGCAGGTGGATGCGCAGGTCCGGGTTGATCTTGTCGATGGACGGACGTTCGCCGGTCGGGGTGCGCAGCTTGTCGACAATCGCATCCTTGACCTTGAGCGCGCCGAAGTGGGTGTTGTCGATGCCCGAGCCGTGACCGCTGAACTCCACCGCCAGGCTGCCGTCGCTGACCATGTGGTCGGCCCACTCGATATCCAGCACGCCGTGGTAGAGGTCCTCGGCGTCCTTCATCGGGAAGCGCTTGAGGACCAGCAGTACCCGGTTGGCCAGGCGCGACCAGAGGCACAGGCGGTAGGCGGTTTCCATGTCGGCCATGCCGCGAACGGCCGAGGTGTGCTCGCGGGCCTCCTCAAGGCCAAGCCCGACGGCTTCCTCGATCAGCAGGCCTTCGAGGCCCTTGGGGCAGGTGAGGAAGAGTTCAAAACGGTCCGACATGGGGCATTCCAGGCTTTTCAGCAATAAATGAACGGGCGACGCATCGCCGGCTCGGTTTTCAATCAAGCACTTTTCTTGAAGAGCGCTCGCGTGGCACGAATGTGCCGTTCCACCCCGTCTGACGGGCCCTCGGGCCTTTATCGACGGTGCAGAAAAAGAATTTGAAGCAACAAAAAGAAATATTCCGACCCTTCGTCGAATAATAACCGACTGCAACAGGGGGTCATTCTCACCAAAGGATTAATCACATTTCCTTCGCAGGGCACATCATAGCTGGCTTTGCTTGAAAAAAGGGGCGAAAAGCCATCCCAGCTTATGGCTATAGCATCGTTATCGTTACGTGCTTATGACAAAACGATCATTGAATCCATGTGACCTATTGGTTAGAACTCAACACAGGTTGGCGCCGTAACGACGCCGACACATCGGCTCGCCACGCCGGCAGCGAGCCCACCAACGGCAGAAAAACTCTGCCCGGCCTCAGACGAGGCCGAAGGATATCTAGACAGTCAACAAGTGAGGGAAACACCCTATGAGAAGACTTAAGCGTGATCCGTTGGAAAGAGCATTTTTACGCGGATATCAATATGGCGTTCATGGAAAATCCCGTGAGCTTTGCCCATTTACTCTACCGTCGGTACGCCAAGCCTGGATCAATGGCTGGCGAGAAGGACGTGGCGACAACTGGGACGGTATGACTGGCACTGCGGGCATCCACAGACTCAACGAACTTCACGCCGTCGGCTAATCAGGGCATTTATAATCCGACACATCAACTTGAATAGATAACGACTTAACCACGCACGTCCTATCCGGGCGGCGGGCTTCGGCCCAGGGGCTCCTTCAGGGAGCCCTTTTTATTGCCTGTAACTGATCGTTCCCTCGCTCTGCGTGGGAACGATCTTCGGGGCGCGCGGGAACGAGCCTTCTGGAACCCTTAGCGCAACGCGGCGATCGCGTCCACCGATTCGCGAATCAGCGCGGGGCCCTTGTAGATAAAGCCCGAGTACAGTTGCACCAGGCTCGCGCCCGCTGCGATCTTTTCAGCCGCGTGCCTGCCTTCGGTGATTCCGCCCACCGCGATGATCGGCAAGCGCCCCGCCAGTTCGGCGGCCAGCACCTTGACGATATGGGTGCTTTTGTCCCGCACCGGCGCGCCGGACAAACCGCCCGCCTCGTCACCGTGGGCCAGGCCTTCGACGCCCGCACGACTGAGGGTGGTGTTGGTCGCGATCACCGCATCCATGCCCGCGTCCACCAGGGCCTGGGCCACCAGCACGGTCTCCTCATCGCTCATATCGGGCGCGATCTTGATCGCCAACGGCACACGCTTGCCGTGACGCACCGCCAGGTCTTCCTGGCGCTGGCGCAACGCTTCGAGCAATTGCTTGAGCGAGTCGCCGAACTGCAGGCTGCGCAAACCCGGGGTATTGGGCGAACTGACGTTGACGGTGACGTAGCTGGCGTGGGCGTAGACTTTGTCCAGGCAGATCAGGTAATCGTCCACCGCGCGCTCCACCGGCGTATCGACATTCTTGCCGATGTTGATGCCGAGGATGCCCTTGTACTTCGCCGCCTGAACCCGCGACAACAAATGGTCCACGCCCAGATTGTTGAAACCCATGCGGTTGATGATCGCCTCGGCGTCCGGCAGGCGGAAGATCCGCGGCTTGGGGTTGCCCGGTTGCGCACGAGGCGTCACGGTGCCGATCTCGACGAAACCGAAACCCAACTGCGCAAACCCGTCGATGGCCGCACCGTTCTTGTCCAGACCGGCAGCCAGCCCGACCGGATTGGGAAAGTCGAGTCCCATCACCGACACCGGTACTTTCGCCGCAGCCTTGCATACCAGGCCATTGAGCCCCAGGCGGCCACCGGCGCCGATCAGGTCCAGGGACAGATCGTGGGAGGTTTCCGGGGAGAGTTTGAACAACAGCTGGCGGGCCAGGGTATACATGGGCGGGCTAGACTCGGATGGCGGCGAAAGGTGGCGCGATTATAGCCGGGGAGACGGGCAGCATGCGAGGCGTGCCGCCGACTCGTCAATTACGGTGGGCCATCAAGGCCTCATAACGCGCCCAGACTTTTTCGGCGTATCGCAGGCGCAACGCATCACGCTCCGCTCCGGCGCCCGGCCCCACGTTGTAGGAACCCACCGCCGTCCAGTTGTAGCCGAAACGCTGGACGAAACCGGCAAGAATCGAGGCGCCAACCTCCACCGACAGACATGGCTCGTTCAGCAACCGTTCCTCGGTGATGCCCAGCTCGAGCAAGCGAGGCAAGTGACTGCTGTTGATTTGCATCAAGCCGATATCGTGGGTGCCATTGGCGTTGACCGCGTTGATCGCCTGCGCCCGGAACCCCGACTCCACCGCCGCGATCGCCTGCAGCAACTCCGGCTCGAAGTCGTAGCGACGCGCCACCTCATCCCAGCAGTAGGCCAGGGCCTGGTTGCTGCCCAGCAGCAGGCCGAGGATCAGGCCCCTGCCCCACCGCTTAGACATGGCTGATCTGTCCGCATGCCGCGCACGTGTGCACCACCCGCATCGGCTCAGCGTCTTTTACCTGCACGGGGCAGGTAAAACGATACCCCTTGCCATACACGGTCTTGATAAACCCCTTGTCGGCGCTCAAGTGTTTGCGCAAGGCATAAATGCAACGGGTCAATGACTCATCGGCCACCTCGCCCCTGGGCCAGGCGAGCGCCAACAGGCGGTCCTTGGTCATCAACGCACCGCCGGAGGCCAGCAACAATCGAAGCACGCTGCCCTCTTTGGGCGGCAGTTGAATGTCGGTTTCTCTGCCTGTCAGCCGACCATCGTCATGCAAGGTCCAATCAGCGAAAACGAGGGACTTTGTCGATTCTTCAATCACCACCGCCATAAGGCACCTGCACGTTCGACTGCTGACATTCAATCCAATCTTCCTGTGACGGCCCACTTGCCCGATGCCATGACTATAAAAACCTCCCTCGCGTATCACGTTAGGAAAAACCCGATTCAATCAGCGTCTTTCAGCGGTTTGCTGTAAGACAATTCGCCTCAACCGGAATACGGCAGCCACTCCTGATACACCTCATGCAGCTCCACCCCTAATCGATCCTCCAACTGCACCAACTCACCCACCGCCATCAGTTGCCCATTGACCCGAACCTCCACGCAATGGATGACTTCGGGTGCCAAAGGCAAGACTTTGCCCGGCGCAAACGCAGCCAGTCGCTTGCGGCTGATCAGTTGCTCCTGCAGCAGTATTTCCAGGTACATGGACTAACGCCTTTATTCAGGGAGAACGCTCGCGGCCCGACCTGACAAACGCACGTTGCACACGTTCATATTGCGCGGCCGTCAACGGCGGCGGCCCGGCCGGGGGCTTCGATTCGTCACGACCCGCTTCCACACGCCATGACGAGATTTCATTGACTTGCTTGGGCACATCCAATTCATCCACCAGTTTTTCGATCAGGCTGACCTGAGCAGGCTTGCCCTTGATCAGGAGGCTGTTGGTGTCCGGATAAGCGATCAGCGTCAGGTTCTTGTCCGCCAGCAGGCCCTTCTGCTCACTGGCCAGCAGGCCTTGGATGACGGAGGCCATGCCCGGCACCGTGACCTTGTTTGCGCCGGTCCCATGCTGCCGATCCTCGACGTGGGTATTGAACACCTGCACCACACCGAAGGCGTGCGCCCCCACACGCAGTTCACTGCGTTGCCGGTCGGTCAATTGCGCCAGCCGCAGCACCTGGCTGACGTAGCTTGGCGGCCCGGACACGTAGAACGTACGCACCCCGCTGTCGCGCAAGGGATAGCGCGATTCATCCATGCCTGTTCGGCGCATGATGCCGCGCAGCCGGTTGACCGAGATGTAGCGCAGCGCCACCGCAGAGGTCCTGGCTTCACTCGCGTTGTAGAGGTACACGGCCTGCCCGTCGCTGTGCCAGATCAGGCCTTCCTGCCCGGCCAGCGTTTCGAGGACCTGTTGCGGCGCGTCAAAATCGAATGTCCCGCTGACACGCTTGGGCGCCGCTTCCCGACTGACCACCACAGGCATCCCCAACGGCACCGACAGCGCCGTGAAAAAACTGTCCAGGCGCTCATCCCTGGCCTGATACGGATCGCCCCGGGCCACATGGCTGACCAGCAACAGCGCGACCCACAGCAGCATGCTGCAGAGGCAGTGGCGGGTCGTAATGGCGGAATCAGCATGCACCGTGGGTTTTCCTGGGGGGAGGACGCAAAAGAGCGGCCATACTGAAAGGCGGGCGAGGTTCAATCATGATGGAAAGCTGACGGCTGCCCCGTGGCATGTGCCTTGCTACGCACTCTCTATCAGGGCGCGCACCACCGACGGTGCGGGCCTACGGACAAAGGCGTCGTTTCCCTGTAATGGCCGGTATCGCCATCCGAGGGCGCGACGCTTTTTTTTGCGAGAAAAGGTAGGTGTTGATGAACGATTCGGTCGACGGCAGCTCGGTGAACCCCGCGCTCGCCTGGGTAAACGGCAGTGACGCCCCGGAAAAGAGCAGCCTGGACCTGGGTTTCATGGCCCTGACTGATTGCGCCTCGCTGGTGGTCGCCGCCACCCAGGGGTTTGCGCAACCCTACGGCCTCACACTGAACCTCAAGCGCCAATCGTCCTGGGCCAACTTGCGCGACAAACTGGTCAGCGGTGAGCTGGACGCCGCCCATAGCCTCTACGGCCTGATCTATGCCGTGCACCTGGGCATCGGCGGCGTTGCGCCGAGCCCGATGGCGGTGCTGATGGGGCTCAATCAAAACGGACAGAGCATCAACCTGTCCCGTGGGCTGCAACAGCAGGGCGTGGTCACTCCTGAGGCGCTGGATCGCCACGTGCACCAAAGCCGCACAAAACTCACCTTCGCCCAGACCTTTCCGACGGGCACCCACGCCATGTGGCTGTATTACTGGCTGGCGAGCCAGGGCATCCACCCGCTGCGGGACGTGGACAGTGTGGTAGTGCCCCCGCCGCAGATGGTCGCGCACCTGCAGGCGGGACGCATCGACGGCCTGTGTGTCGGCGAACCCTGGTGCGCCAGCGCCGTCAAGCAGAACCAGGGCTTCACCCTGGCGACCAGCCAGTCGATCTGGCCCAATCATCCGGAAAAAGTCCTGGGTTGTACCCAAGCCTTCGTCGACCAGTACCCCAATACGGCGCGCGTATTGGTGATGGCGATTCTTGAGGCCAGTCGCTTTATCGAAGCGAGCACGCAAAACCGTCGTTCCACCGCCCAACTGCTCAGCGCCCGCGAGTACCTCGACGCACCGCTGGACTGTATCGAGCCACGACTGCTGGGGCACTACGAAGATGGCCTGGGCAACCAGTGGCAGGACCCGCATGCGCTGCGGTTCTTCGCCGATGGCGCGGTCAACCTGCCTTACCTGTGCGACGGTATGTGGTTCATGACCCAGTTTCGCCGTTGGGGCCTGCTGCGCGAAGACCCCGATTACCTGGCCGTCGCCCGCCAGGTGCAACAATTGGATGTGTATCGTCAGGCCGCCAGCGCCGTGGGCGTGCCGACCCATGCCCAGGATATGCGCAGCAGCCAGTTGATCGACGGCAGGATCTGGGACGGCTCCGACCCCGCCGGCTATGCCCGCAGCTTCCGCCTGCACGCCATGGCGGATGACACCAGCCGCCAAGCGCTGCGCTAGGAGCACGAGCATGCTGCGAATCCTGTTGATCAACGACACCCCGCGCAAAGTCGGCCGGCTCAAGGCCGCGCTGACCGAGGCCGGCTTTGAGGTGATCGATGAATCCGGCCTGACCATCGACTTGCCCGCACGCGTCGAAACAGTGCGCCCCGACGTGATCCTGATCGATACCGAGTCACCCGGCCGCGATGTGATGGAACAAGTGGTGCTGGTCAGCCGGGACCAGCCCCGCCCTATCGTGATGTTCACCGATGAACATGACCCGACTGTCATGCGCCAGGCGATCAAGTCCGGGGTCAGTGCCTATATTGTCGAAGGCATCCAGGCCCAGCGCCTGCAACCGATCCTCGAGGTGGCCATGGCGCGCTTTGAAAGCGACCAGGCCCTGCGTGCCCAGCTGCACGCCCGCGATCAACAGTTGGCGGAACGCAAGCGCATCGAGCTGGCCAAGGGTCTGCTGATGAAAATGAAGGACTGCAATGAGGAAGAGGCCTACACCCTCATGCGCCGTCAGGCCATGAGCCGACAGCAGAAACTGATTCAGGTGGCCGAACAGATTATTGCCATGAGCGAATTGCTCGGCTGATCTGGCGCGGCTCTTGCTAAAGAACCGTTACAGGTAGCCAACGGCGGTTGCCCCATCAACGACAAAGACGTCGCACACCCGGTTTGCCCTCGCGAACCCGGTGGCGGCGTTTTTTTTCGTTTCGGCCCCAGCGCATGGAGCCACCAGGTCTTCCGACAAGCCCCCCCAACCGTTGAGGTGCGTGATGAAATCAAGCTTCTGGAAATCCGGGCACACCCCGACCCTGTTTGCCGCGTTCCTGTATTTCGACCTGAGTTTCATGGTCTGGTACCTGCTGGGCCCCCTGGCGGTACAGATTGCCGCCGACTTGCACCTGAGCACTCAACAGCGCGGGCTGGTCGTCGCCACGCCGATCCTGGCGGGCGCGGTGCTGCGCTTTCTCATGGGCATGCTGGCCGACAAGCTGTCGCCCAAGACCGCCGGGCTGATTGGCCAGGTGATAGTCATCGTGGCGTTGTTCTGCGCCTGGAAACTGGGCATTCACAGCTACGAGCAAGCCCTGTTGCTGGGCATGTTCCTGGGCATGGCCGGTGCCTCTTTTGCCGTCGCCCTGCCGCTGGCCTCGCAATGGTATCCGGCCGAGCACCAGGGCAAAGCCATGGGCATCGCCGGCGCCGGCAATTCCGGCACCGTGTTTGCCGCCTTGCTGGCACCGGTACTGGCGGCGGCCTTTGGCTGGAGCAATGTATTCGGCTTCGCCTTGATTCCGCTGATTCTCACCCTGATCGTGTTCGCCTGGCTCGCGCGCAATGCCCCGCAACGCCCGAAAGCCAAGGCGATGGCCGACTATTTCAAGGCCCTGGGTGATCGCGACAGTTGGTGGTTCATGTTCTTCTACAGCGTGACCTTTGGCGGCTTTATCGGCCTGGCCAGCGCCCTGCCCGGCTACTTCAACGACCAGTACGGCCTGAGCCCGGTGACCGCCGGCTACTACACCGCGGCCTGTGTCTTCGGCGGCAGCCTGATGCGCCCGCTGGGCGGCGCCCTGGCGGACCGTTTCGGCGGGATCAAGACCCTGCTCGGCATGTACAGCGTGGCCGTGATCTGCATTGCGGCGGTGGGTTTCAACCTGCCCAGTTCTTACGCCGCGCTGGCGCTTTTCGTCTGCACCATGCTCGGCCTCGGCGCCGGCAATGGCGCGGTATTCCAGCTGGTGCCCCAGCGTTTTCGCAGTGAGATCGGCGTGATGACCGGCTTGATCGGCATGGCCGGCGGCATCGGCGGTTTTGCGCTGGCCGCCGGCATGGGCGCGATCAAACAGAGTACCGGCAGTTACCAGCTAGCCCTGTGGTTGTTCGCCAGCCTCGGCGTACTGGCCTGGTTTGGCCTGCACGGCGTCAAACGCCGCTGGAGAACCACCTGGGGTTCGGCCGCCGTGACCGCCGCCCGCGTCTGATGAGCCTGCAACTGAGCATCGCCCAGGCCAGTGCGATTGGCCCCAGGGCAGAAAACCAGGACGCGTTGCGGGTGGTCACGCCCAGGGCGGAGCTGGCTGCGAGCAAAGGCTACCTGTGCGCATTGGCCGACGGCGTCAGCCAATGCGCCGATGGTGGCCTGGCCGCGCGCTCGACCTTGCAGGCACTGGCCCTGGACTACTACGCCACGCCGCAGACCTGGGGCGTGGCCCAGGCGCTGGAGCGCTTATTGGTCGCGCAGAACCGCTGGCTGCAAGCCAATGGCGGCGGTCAGCCGCTGCTGACCACCCTCAGCGCCCTGGTCTTTCGCGGCCGGCGTTTCACCCTCGCCCACGTCGGCGATTGCCGCGCCTATCGCTGGCTGGACGGCGAGCTGCAGCGCATCAGCGAAGACCATGTGTGGGACCAACCGGGCATGCAGCATGTGCTCAAGCGCGCCCTTGGCCTGGACCAGCACCTGGTACTGGACTTTCTCGATGGCGAACTGCGCGCAGGCGAATGCTTCCTGCTGCTCAGCGACGGAGTCTGGGCGACGTTGGGCGACCACAGCATCCGTGCGATTCTGCGCGAGCAGACCGACCTGGACCTGGCGGTCAACACCCTGGTCAATGCCGCGCATTTGGCCGGAAGCCAGGACAATGCCAGCGCCTTGCTGGTGCGCATCGATGCCCTCGGCGCCGCCACACTGGGCGACGCACTGGTGCAGTTGCAGCAGTGGCCGCTGCCGCCACCGCTCAAGGCCGGGCAACATTTTGAGGGTTGGCAGGTGCACAGCCTGCTGGCGCAGAGCCGACAATCGTTGCTGTATCGGGTACGGGATGATCAGCAGCGACCCTGGCTGCTGAAAACCCTGGCATCAAGCCGCGACAACGACACTGACGCCGCCCAGGCCCTGCTCTCGGAAGAATGGTTTCTGCGCCGGGTCGCCGGCCGCGCGTTCCCTGAAGTGCATGCCGCCGGTGAGCGCCAGCATTTGTACTACGTGATGCGCGAATACCCGGGGCAAACCCTCGCAGAACTGTTCAAGCGCCAGGGCCCGTTGCCCCTGGCGCAATGGCAGTCCATCGCCGAACGCTTGCTGCGCGCGGTCGGCCTGCTGCACCGGCGGCAGATCCTGCACCGCGATATCAAGCCGGAAAACCTGTTGCTGGGGGACGACGGCGAACTGCGCGTGCTGGATTTCGGCCTGGCCTACTGCCCGGGGCTGTCGCAAGACCCTGCCGGCGCACTGCCCGGCACCCCGAGTTTTATCGCGCCGGAGTCGTTCAACGGTGAACGTCCTACCCCACAGCAGGATTTGTACAGCGTCGGCGTCACCCTCTATTACCTGCTGACCGGCCACTATCCCTACGGCGAGATCGAAGCCTTCCAACGCCCGCGCTTCACTCACGCGGTCAGCGCCAGCCGCTACCGTCCCGATGTGCCGGACTGGTTGCCCGCAAGCCTGGAACGCGCCGTGGCCGCACAACCGCAGCAGCGCTATGAGACCGCCGAAGAATGGCTGCTGGTGCTGGAACAGGCCGACCGGCGCGAGCTGAGCGTGCGCCCGCGCCCTTTGCTGGAGCGTGAACCGCTCAAGGTCTGGCAAGCGCTGGCGACCACTTCGCTGCTGATCAATCTGGTGCTGCTGTTCTGGCTATTGCACCACTAACGGGCAGATCCTGCGGCCCTATGGGTTTAAAACTCAATAAAACCGGGGATATCGACACTTGGCACAGCGGCTGCATCAGCTTGCCCAACAACCCACATATAGCCGCGCCTTCAACGTCGAAGGATCGAGCTTCCCGAGAGAACGGGACCAGGACAAAGGCGTCCTCGCTAGGTAACTAGCGGGGACGCCTTTTTTTGTTTGCGCGTGATTGGTCGGAGAGCGACATGAAAAAACTCAAACTGGTGATGATCGGCAACGGCATGGCCGGGGTTCGTACCCTGGAAGAATTGCTCAAGCTCAGCAGCGACCTGTATGACATCACGGTGTTCGGCGCCGAGCCCCACACCAACTACAACCGCATCCTGCTTTCACCGGTACTGGCCGGCGAGCAGACCTTCGAAGAGATCGTACTCAACGACCTGGACTGGTACCTCGACAACCACGTCAAGCTGCTGCTCAACCGCAAAGTGGTGCAGATCGATCGGGTCAAGCGCCGCGTCATCGCCGAAGACGGCACCGCAGCCGAATACGATCGCCTGCTGATCGCCACCGGCTCCACGCCGTTTATCCTGCCGATCCCTGGCAACACCTTGCAGGGCGTGATCGGCTACCGCGACATTGCCGACACCCAGGCCATGATCGACACCGCCAAAACCCACAAGCACGCGGTGGTCATCGGCGGCGGGCTGCTCGGCCTGGAAGCAGCCAACGGCCTGATGCTGCGCGGCATGCACGTGACCGTGGTGCACATCGGTGAATGGCTGCTGGAACGGCAACTGGACAAGACCAGTGGCCAGCTGCTGCAAACCGAGCTGGAAAGCCGCGGCCTGGTGTTTCGCCTGTGCGAACAGACCCAGGCCCTGCACGACGCCGGCAACGGCCGCGTCGGTTCGGTGCAGTTCAAGAACGGTGACATCATCCCTGCCGACCTGGTGGTCATGGCCGCCGGTATCCGCCCCAACACCGAACTGGCGGAAAAGTCCGGCATCCCCTGCAACCGAGGGATTCTGGTCAACGACACGATGCAAACCTACGACCCGCGCATCTATGCCATCGGTGAATGCGCCAGCCACCGTGGGATCGCCTACGGCCTGGTCGCGCCGCTGTTCGAACAGGCCAAGGTGTGCGCCAACCACCTCGCCCAGTTGGGCTTCGCCACCTATAAAGGTTCTGTCACCTCCACCAAGCTCAAAGTCACCGGCATTGACCTGTTCTCCGCAGGCGACTTCATGGGCGGCGAAGGCACTGAGACCATCACCCTCTCCGACCCCATCGGCGGGGTGTACAAGAAACTGGTGATCAAGGATGACATCCTGGTCGGCGCCTGCCTGTACGGCGATACCGCAGACGGCGGTTGGTATTTCCGCCAGATCCGTGAGAACCACGCGATTGGCGAGATTCGCGATCACTTGATGTTTGGCGAAAATGCGCTGGGCGACGTCGGCCACCAAGGGCAGGACAAGGCCATGAGCATGGCCGACAGCGCCGAAGTCTGCGGCTGCAACGGCGTGTGCAAGGGCACTATCGTAAAAGCGATCCAGGAACAGGGGCTGTTCAGCGTCGATGACGTGAAGAAGCACACCAAGGCGGCCAGCTCTTGTGGGTCCTGCGTGGGGCTGGTGGAACAGATTCTGATCAACACCGTGGGCGGGGCCGCCGACGTCAAGCCCAAGAGCGAAAAAGCCATCTGCGGTTGCAGCGACCTCAACCACGGGCAGATCCGCCAGGCCATCCGCGAGCAGCACCTGCTGACCATCGCCGGCACCATGAGCTACCTGAACTGGCGCACGCCCAACGGTTGCGCCACCTGCCGTCCGGCGCTGAACTATTACCTGATCTCGACCTGGCCGGGCGAGGCCAGGGACGACCCGCAATCGCGCCTGATCAACGAGCGCGCCCACGCCAACATTCAGAAAGACGGCACCTATTCGGTGGTCCCGCGCATGTGGGGCGGCGTGACCAATCCGTCGGAACTGCGCCGCATCGCCGACGTGGCCGACAAGTACAACGTGCCGATGGTCAAGGTGACCGGCGGCCAGCGCATCGACTTGCTCGGCATCAAGAAGCAGGACCTGCCCGGCGTGTGGAAGGACCTCGACATGCCGTCCGGGCACGCCTACGGCAAATCCATCCGGACCGTGAAGACCTGCGTGGGCAGCGAGTTCTGCCGCTTCGGTACACAAAACTCCACACAATTGGGCATTGAGCTGGAGCATGACCTGTTCAACATGTGGTCACCGCACAAGGTCAAGCTGGCGGTGTCCGGCTGCCCACGCAACTGCTCGGAAGCAGGCATCAAGGACGTCGGAATTATTGGTGTGGACTCAGGCTGGGAGATGTATATCGGCGGCAACGGCGGGATCAAGACCGAAGTCGCGGAGTTCTTCGTCAAGCTCAAGACCGCCGAAGAGGTGCGCGAATACAACGGCGCATTCCTGCAACTGTACCGCGAAGAAGCCTTCTACCTGGAGCGCACCGTGCACTACCTGCAGCGGGTCGGCATGGACCATATCAAGAAAGCCGTGCTGGAAGATCCGGCCCGGCGCCAGGCCCTCAACGAGCGCCTGCAGTTTTCCCTGTCGTTCGAGCAGGACCCCTGGAAAGAACGTCTGGAACAGCCGCTGCTGAAAAAAGAATTCGATGTGATCCCGGTCAAGCAATTGGAGGTGCCGGCATGAACTGGCTGGATATCTGCGCCCTGGAAGAAATCAACACCCTGGGCTCGCGCATCATCAACGGGCCCAAGGGCGACATTGCGATTTTTCGCACCAGCGACGATGAAGTGTTCGCACTCGATGACCGTTGCCCGCACAAAGGCGGGCCGCTGTCACAGGGTTTGATCTATGGCAAACGCGTGGCCTGCCCGCTGCACAACTGGCAGATCGACCTGGCGTCCGGCGAAGCCCAGGCGCCGGATATCGGTTGCGCCCATCATCACCTCGCCCGCGTGGAAAACGGCCGAGTGATGCTGGCCCTGCGGGATGCAGGGTGATGAACCGCGAGGTCACGGCGTCCACCTGCTGTTATTGCGGGGTGGGCTGCGGCGTGCTGATCGAGCATGACGGCACCCGCATCCTCGGCGTGCAAGGCGACCCGCACCACCCGGCCAACTTCGGCAAACTGTGCAGCAAGGGCGCCAGCCTGCACCTGACCGGAGACCTCGACGCCCGTGCCTTGTACCCCGAGTTGCGTCTAGGCAAAGACCTGGCCCGCGCCCGCACCGACTGGGACACCGCCCTGGAACATGCGGCCAACGTATTCGCCCGCACCATTGCCGAACACGGCCCCGACAGCGTGGCGTTCTACATCTCCGGGCAACTGCTGACCGAGGACTACTACAGTTTCAACAAACTGGCGCGGGCGCTGGTCGGCACCAACAATATCGATAGCAACTCACGGCTGTGCATGTCCTCGGCAGTCGTGGGCTACAAACGTAGCCTTGGCGCCGATGCGCCACCGTGCAGCTATGAAGACCTGGAAACCAGCGACTGTGTGATGATCGTCGGCAGCAACATGGCCTACGCGCACCCGGTACTGTTCCGACGCCTGGAAGAGGCCAAGGCGCGACGGCCGCAGATGAAAGTGGTGGTGATCGACCCACGGCGTACCGACACCTGCGACTTGGCCGACCTGCACCTGGCGATCCTGCCGGGCACGGATGTCGCGCTGTTCCATGGAATTTTGCATCTGTTGTTGTGGGAAGACTGGATCGACCGCGAGTTCATTCACGCCCATACCGACGGCCTGGCAGCGCTCAAACGCCTGGTGCATGACTACACGCCGCAAATGGTCACGCAACTGTGCGGCATCAGCGTCGAGCAGTTGCGCCTGTGCGCACAGTGGGTGGGCACCTCCAGCAGCTTCTTGTCGCTGTGGTGCATGGGCCTTAACCAATCCACCGCGGGTAGTGCGAAAAACAGCGCGCTGATCAACCTGCACCTGGCCACCGGTACGATTGGCCGCCCAGGCTGCGGGCCGTTTTCCCTGACCGGTCAACCCAATGCCATGGGCGGGCGCGAGACCGGCAGCCTGTCGAACCTGCTGCCTGGGCACCGCGACGCCGCCAACCCCGAACACCGCGCGGAAGTAGCCGCGTACTGGGGTGTCGATCTACTGCCCGCAACCACCGGCCTCACGGCGATCGAATTGTTTGAACAGGTGCAGGCGGGCAAGATCAAGGCGCTGTGGATCGCCTGCACCAACCCCGCCCAATCATTGCCGGATCAGAATGCAGTGCGTGCAGCCCTGGCGGCGTGTCCGTTCGTGGTGTTGCAGGAGGCCTTTCGAACCACCGAAACCGCCGCCTACGCCGACCTGCTGCTGCCCGCCGCCAGTTGGGGTGAAAAAGAAGGCACGGTGACCAACTCCGAACGGCGTATCTCCCACGTGCGTCGCGCCATCCCCCCACCGGGCGAAGCGCGACCGGACTGGGCGATTACCGTGGATTTCGCGCAGCGCCTGGAGCGTCGTCTGCGGCCGGGGCTGGACAGCCTGCTTGCCTTTGAGCAACCGGCGCAGATCTTTGACGAGTTCAAGCTGTTGACTCAAGCGCGCGACCTGGATTTGTCAGGCCTCAGCCATGCCCTGCTTGACCGACTCGGCCCGCAACAGTGGCCGTTTCCCGTGGGCGCACAGGCCGGGACGCCACGCCTCTACGTCGACGGCATTTTCCCCACCGATAACGGCCGTGCGCAGTTTGTCGCCGATCCCTATCGCGCCGCCAGGGAGCAGCGTGACGCACGCTTTCCCCTGACCCTGATCACCGGTCGTCTGCGCGACCAGTGGCACGGCATGAGCCGCACCGGCACGGCGGCGCAGTTGTTCGGGCATGTCAGCGAAGCGCTGCTGAGCCTGCACCCGGACGAGTTGCGCCGTCACCGCTTCAAGGAAGGCGACCTGGTCAACCTGAAAAGCCGTCGAGGCAATCTGGTGGTCGCGGTCACCGGCGATGACAGCGTGCGCCCCGGTCAAGCGTTCCTGCCGATGCATTGGGGCGACCGTTTTCTCAAAGGTGGCGTGAATGTGCTCACCCAACCGGCGTTCGATCCGTTGTCGAAACAGCCGGAACTCAAACACAGCGGTGTGCGCCTGGAAGCGGTGCAACTGCCGTGGCAGCTGTTTGCGCTGATCGAAGGAGACGTGCAACGACACTTCGACGCCCTGCGCCCGCTGTGCGAAGCATTTGCCTACGTCAGTTTGAGCCTGACAGGACGCGAACGGCCTGCGCTACTGGTGCGTGCAGCCCATACCGAGGCGCCCGACCTGCAGATACTGACCCGCATCGACCAGTTGCTGGGCCTGCATGACGGTCCGGTGATGGCCTACGACGACCCGCGCCGCTCTATCGGCAAGCGCGTGAAAATCGAACAGGGCCGCATTACGGCGGTTCGCCTGGCCGGTGAAACCCTGGCCCGGCATTGGCTGCAAAGCCTGTGGCTGGAGGGCCGCACCGACGATCAACTGCGTCGCTGGCTGTTGGCGCCACTGAGCGCCCCACCGGGGGGAGCGGCGGCCAGCAGCAAGGTCCTGTGCAATTGCAAGAATGTCAGCGAAAACGCGGTGTGCGCCGGGATTGCCCGTGGCCTGGACCTGGTCGGGCTCAAACAGCAACTGGGATGCGGCACGCAATGCGGCTCCTGCGTGCCGGAAATCAAACGTCTGCTGGCCGTCGGCCCGCAGCCAATCGCAATCAGTGTGTGAGGGGAACAACATGAGCGCAAAAGTGTGGCTCGTAGGCGCTGGGCCCGGTGATCCGGAGTTGCTCACCCTCAAGGCGGTAAGGGCCCTGCATGAAGCAAACGTGGTGTTGATCGACGATCTGGTCAATCCGGCCGTCCTGCAGCACTGCACCGACGCGCGCGTGATAACCGTCGGCAAGCGCGGCGGCTGTCGTTCCACGCCGCAGGCGTTTATTCACCGCCTGATGCTGCGCTATGCGCGCCAGGGCAAGTGCGTGGTGCGGCTTAAAGGCGGCGATCCATGCATTTTCGGTCGCGGTGGCGAAGAGGCGACGTGGCTGCGCGAGCGTGGGATCGAGGTGGAGCTGGTCAACGGCATTACTTCGGGGCTGGCTGGAGCGACGAATTGCGATATCCCGTTGACCCTGCGCGGCGTGAGCCGTGGCGTGACCCTGGTCACCGCGCATACCCAGGATGACAGCAGCCTGAACTGGCGCGCACTGGCCGAGGGCGGAACGACGCTGGTGGTGTATATGGGCGTGGCAAAGCTCGAGGAAATCCGGCAACAGTTGCTGGAAGGCGGCATGGCTGCGGATATGCCGGTGGCGATGATCGAAAATGCATCGTTGCCCGAACAGCGCGAATGCCGTAGCCACCTCGTTGCCATGCATGAAGACGCGCAGGCTTTTGCGCTCAAGAGCCCGGCAATCCTGGTGATTGGCCGTGTTGCCGGCGCAGCGCAGATGGCGTGCGATGCGGCAGCGGCCAGCGCTTGAGGTAAATCGCAGGCGAAAAAAAGCCCGGCCTAAGCCGGGCTTTTTGTGAAACTCGGCTAATTACTTAGCTTGAGCTTCAACCGCTGCTTCTACGCGACGGTTAACAGCGCGACCAGCTTCAGTTGCGTTGTCAGCAACTGGGCGGGATTCGCCGTAACCTACGGAGGTGATGCGGCTAGGAGCTACGCCATCTTTAACCAGGACTTGCTTAACAGCGTCAGCACGACGCTGGGACAGCTTCTGGTTGTAAGCGTCTGGACCTACGGAGTCAGTGTGACCAGCAACTTCTACGTTGGTGTCTGGGTACTGAGCCATGAAGTCGGCCAGGTTTTTGACGTCGCCGTAGCTGTTAGGCTTAACAACCGACTTGTCGAAGTCGAACTTAACGTCCAGCTCAACACGAACAACCTGAGCAACCGGAGCTTCTGGCTCTGGAACTGGCTCTGGAGCTGGTGCTGGGGTAGGAGCTGGAGCAGCTGCGCCAGCGTTACCGCCGAAGTTCACACCCAGGCCAACCAGTGCGGAGTAGTCCCACTTGCCGTTGTCCAGACCGTAGTCAGCTTCAACACCAGCACGAGCGTACAGGTTGTTGGTGAAGTAGTACTTCACGCCGGTACCGATGGTAGCGAAAGTGGTCTGGTCGCGACCGCTGTGGCCGTCAGCCTGAACGTTGGTACGGCTCTGGTGGCCGAAACCGCCTTCAACGTATGGACGCAGGCTGTCAACGCCAGCTTGACCGAAGTGGTATTGGGCAACCAGGCTGCCGGTATCACCTTTGATCTTCTGGCTACCAGTACCGTCGTTCGAACGGGTGTGGTTAGTCTTGTCGTAGGACAGGTTCAAGGACAGGTCGTCGGTCAAGAAGTAACCGATGCGAGCGCCAGGATTGAAGCCGTCTTCGATGTGCTTGACGCTATCGTTGTACTGCTTCTTGTAGAACAGCTCGCCTTCAACTGCGCCTTGGCCTTGTGCCAGAACGCCGAAAGAAGTAGCGGCAATAAGAGAACCAATGGCCAAGCCCAAGGTGTTTTTCAGTTTCATCCGTTAAATCCCCATCTGGTGATTGTAAAGCAGTCCCACAAACCGGGGGACAACTCGGCGACAAGTCTAACAGAACTTGCCTACACGTAAGAGATATTTGCTACGCACTAAGTTTCAGTCTCGCCCGCAAATTTCTCACGTAATTTATCAAGAGCACGTTTGTAACGCATCTTTGTAGCACTCAAACCCATGTGCATGATGTCAGCGATTTCTTGAAATTCCAATTCTGCGACGAAACGTAGCACCAGAATTTCACGATCGATCGGATTCACATGCACCAACCAGCGATCGAGTCCGCCCTTTTCCTCGGGTGTCGGCGCCTTTTCTTCAGACGCTTCCTCAAGGGGGTCCAGACTCAACGCGTCCATCAAGCGACGCTTTCGCCGTTCCTTACGATACTGCGTGATGCACTCGTTGTACGTGATGCTGTAGAGCCAGGTCTTGAACTTCGATTTGCCCTCGAAGTTCTTCAGGCCGTACAGCACCTTGAGCATCACTTCCTGACAGACATCGTCCGCATCTCTATCGTTCCCTAAATACCTTGAACAAACGTTGAACAGAGTGCGTTGATACCTGCGCATCAATTCTTCGTACGCGCGTGTTACGTGAAACAGCTCCGTGTGCGAACGCGCGACCAACTCCTCATCAGAGAGCTCACGGGGGTCATAGCGCGTGGACAGCGTTTGGGCTTTATTCAAAACAAGTCGTGCCGGCAGTCAGGTCAATGTCCGCTGCAACCCGGTCAGCCGGGTTCGCGGCGGCGTACATTAGCAGGGTTTGCCGGTTTAGCGGCTACTGACCTGCTGCTCCAGGAGAATCCGGTTGGACAGCGACACCAGTTCTCCGTCGTCGGTCAGCACGGTCGTCTTGACTGTACCGATCTCCTCGATCTGCCCTTCGACCTCGCCCACACGCACCTGTTGCCCCACCTGATACAGCTCACGCACATAGATTCCCGCAAGAATCTGACCGGCAATTTCCCGGCTTCCCAAGCCCATGGCCAGTGCAACGGCCAGACCAACGGTAATCAAAACAATCACAATAACGTGGTTCAGCAGGTCGGTCTTGACCTCCAACTGGCTGATCGCGACCGAAATACTGATGATGATCACCAGCCCCTGGGCGATTCGCCCAAGGCCCGCCGCATAGTCCAGGCCGACCCCTTCGGCGGCTCCGCGTACCAGGCCATTGGCCAGTTGCGCGAGTAAAACGCCTACCAGCAGCACCAGCGCGCCGCCGAAAACTTTCGGCAAATACAATGCCAGCATGTCGAGCGTAGCTGAAACTCGCTCAAGTCCAAGGGACTGAGCCGCAGAAACCAGGAAAATAAGTAGAACGAACCAATAAACGATCTTGCCGATCAGCGTCGAAATCGGAACCTGCAACCCGGCACGGCCCAGCAGCTTGGTCAGCCCGGTGCCGGCCATCAGGCGGTCCAGCCCGAGCTTGGCGAGCAATTTGGACAACAGGGTGTCAAGCAGCTTGGCCACGACAAAGCCCAGCAGCACCAGGACCAGGGCACCAAAGAGGTTGGGAATGAAATTCGCCACCTTGGTCCACAATGCGGTCATTGCGGTGACCAGGCTCTGGGTCCAGAGATCAAGTTCCATATTCAATCAGCCTTATCAGCAGTGCGAGCAAGAGGTTTATGTCGGGAAACAGGCGATACATGGGCCGAACCATTGTTCAGGGCCATCATCAACGCCGGCACCCAACGCCCGAGCAGACCGAACAGGGACCCCGCCCCAACCTGACGGTTGGCGGTTTTCAGTACGCGGCCCAAGCAGGCATCGTCATCCCGGTTGGATGGCGAAGCATTGAGCATGTCACGCAAAGACTGTTCGAACGGATCGTGCATAGAGACCTCTCGCAAGTGATTTAAAAGACGAGGGTAAAATTCATCGGGTCACATCGACCCTTTCCTACGTTCAGCTCATATTCAGCTCAAACCCAGCGTAACCGTCGAAAAAGCCACCATTGACCCAGCGCCACCGAGACCATCAACAGGCACGCAATCATGAATCCGTAGGGGCTGCCGGAAAACGGGATGCCCCCCACATTGATGCCCAGCAAGCCGGTCAGGAAACTCATCGGCAAGAAGATGCCGGTGATGATGCCGAAGCGGTACATGGTGCGGTTCATGCGCAGGCTCAAACGTCGGTCTTCGGCCTCAAGCACAAGCCCCACGCGCTCTCGGGCCAATTCGAGTTCTTCCAGGTAGCGGGTCAGGCTGTTGTGTAACTCGTTCCAATAGTCAGCGTCGTCATCACAGAACCACGCCAGTTTGATTCGCGTCAGCTGCGCAAAAATATCCCGTTGCGGCGCGAGGAAACGCTTGAGCCCGGCCGCTCGCCGACGGATCTGCAGGACGCTGCCGTGCTCGGGGGTGTACCGTTCGTCGGCATCGAGTTTTTCTTCCTCGGCATCGACAATTTCGGACAGTCCAGTGACCAGATCCTGCACTTTATTGGTCAGGTATTGCGCCATATAAAGGATCAGTTCCGACGCGGTCCTGGGCCCCTTGCCCTCGGCCAACTGCACCAGCAGCTCATCGGTGGCGCGTAACGGGCGCAGCCGCAGGGAAATCACACGATTGGCCGCTGCGAATATACGTACCGAAACCATGTCCTCCGGTTCCGCGCCGGGGTTGAGATTGATTCCGCGCAGAAAGAGCAGCAGTTCGGCATCCGGCAACGGCAGCAGCCGCGGACGGGTGTTTTCTTCCAGCAGCAGGTCACAGGCAAATTCACTCAGACCGCTGGATTGGCGCAGCCAGGTCTGGGTTTGCGGATGGCTGCGGTCCCAATGCAGCCACAGGCTTTCCTGGGGCTGCAGTTGCAACTCGTCAAGCTCGGTCCGGGCAATCGAACGCGCACCGCCTTTACCGTCCAGCACCAGGGCATGCACCAGCCCCCACTGCGCGTTGTCTTCCTCGAACATCCTCATCCCTTTCGGCTACTGCGGTTTATTCCGGCATTTTCAGTGGGCTGGGCGAGACGATCACCCCGTTGTTGTCGGCGTACACGTATTCACCCGGGCGGAACGTCACGCCTGCAAAGTTCACCACCACGTTCAGGTCACCCAGGCCGCGCTTGTCGGTTTTCATCGGATGGGCGGCCAGGGCCTGCACGCCCAGGTCAGTCTGGGCAAGGACATCGACATCGCGGATGCAACCGTAGATCACCATGCCTTCCCAGCCGTTTTTCGCGGCCTTTTCGGCGATCAGGTCACCGAGCAACGCACGCCTGAGCGAACCACCGCCATCGACCACCAACACCTTGCCGGCGCCCGGCTGCTCGGCCTGAGCCTTGACCAGGGAGTTATCCTCGAAGCATTTGAGGGTGACAATCTCGCCGCCGAAGGAGTCTCGGCCACCGAAATTGCTGAACATCGGCTCAAGCACCTGCACCAGCTCCGGGTAGGCGTCGCACAGGTCGGGGGTCACGTAATGGTCCATCGCGAAACTCCTGTCATCAAAGAAGGGGTCGAACAGCTCACGGCATACATCAGGAAAACGTGCTGCAGCAGGCATTCTTTAACTGCCCGGCCACCGGCGCCGGTCATGATCAAACCGCAATCAACGCAACGCAACAGCCGTTACGCGACTGAATATGACCAGAAGCGCCTGAGGCGTCATATCTTAGCCGCAACCACTCAAGAGTGAAACGGCCTCGATAGCGCGCTTCGTCACACCGCCACAGCCACCTCGGGACGGGTGCCGAGCACAGGTGTCAGCGGGTCTTTCAACCAGCGCTCCACCAAGGGCCACACTTGGGCCTGCGCGGCTTTGCTGACCAGCATTTGTACATGCCCGAAATCTTCGGTAAAACCCTGCCGACGCCCCAGGCACAGGTACTGGCGATGCTCGCTGCCGACTTGCTCGAACAGCTTGCGACAGGCCCAGTCCGGGTCCTGCCGATCGCCCGCCGCGCTGACCGCCAACAACGGCACGTCGACCGCTGCCAGGCCTTTCCACCAATCGCGCTCGGCGTCGCCAAAGCGGCCGAACAGGCCGTTCCAGCGCAGCGCTTCGATCATCACGCCGGCCGGTTCGTCCTCCGGCCCGCGCTTGAATCGCGGGCCGGACACCTGGGCCAGACGCTTCAGGATCAATCGAGCGCCCCACTCCACCGGTGGAATTTTCAACGGCCAATGCGTGCGGCTGACCTGGCAGCCAAATAACGCCACCGAGGCCACTGACTGCGCGTTCAAGGTTTGACCACCCAGCGCCGCAGCCAAGGTCGTGGCGCCGAGGGAATGCCCGATCCAATGCGGCACCTGCCCGCTTTGCTCGTGCACAAAGGCGCCAATGGCCGGCAAATCGTAACGTGCGTAGTCGGCAACGCGGTTGCGCACGTAGTCGCGGTTGCGCCGGGACAGGCCATGGCCGCGCATTTCCGGGATCCACACATCAAAACCCCGGCGCGCCAGGTGAGCGCCCAGGCCGATGCCCTTGGGCGAATACCAGAAGCGCCGATTGGAAAAACTGCCGTGCAGGAAAATAACCGGCGTGCCCCGGTTTTCCGGGACATCGGCCAGACCCAACCGGGTAACCGCCAACTCGACGGTCGCGTCGGGGCTGTTGCCGGGCTTGAGGCGGTACACATCTTCACTCAGGTCGCCACGACGTTCAGCGCTGATCAGGGCGACAGGAAACAGGTTGCTGCTGCTTTGCATAATGTTCTTGCACAAAAAAGGGCGGCGTCCGGCAGGAATTCCGCCCTGTACAGATAAGAATGCCGGTCACCCTCGACAGGTGACCGGCACTTTTGACGTAGCGGCTTTAAGCGGACGCTTGGCCTTCGGCGAGGAAGAACCAGGTTTCAAGCACGGAATCGGGGTTCAGCGAGACACTTTCGATACCCTGTTCCATCAGCCATCTGGCCAGGTCAGGGTGATCGGAAGGGCCCTGGCCACAGATACCGATGTACTTGCCGGCCTTGTTACAGGCCTGGATGGCGTTGGACAGCAGCTTCTTGACCGCAGGATTTCGCTCGTCGAACAGGTGAGCGATGATCCCGGAGTCACGGTCCAGGCCCAGGGTCAGCTGGGTCAGGTCGTTGGAGCCGATGGAGAAACCGTCGAAGAACTCCAGGAACTCTTCGGCCAGGATCGCGTTGGACGGCAGTTCGCACATCATGATGACGCGCAAGCCGTTTTCGCCACGGGACAGGCCGTTTTCAGCCAGCAGGTCCACGACTTGGCTCGCTTCGCCCAGGGTGCGCACGAACGGCACCATGATCTCGACGTTGGTCAGCCCCATCTCGTTGCGCACACGCTTGAGGGCGCGGCATTCGAGTTCGAAACAGTCACGGAAGGCTTCGCTGATGTAACGCGAGGCGCCACGGAAACCCAGCATGGGGTTTTCTTCTTCCGGCTCGTAAAGCTTGCCGCCGATCAGGTTGGCGTATTCGTTGGACTTGAAGTCCGACAGTCGCACGATGACCTTTTTCGGGTAGAACGCCGCTGCCAGGGTGCTGATACCTTCCACCAGCTTCTCGACGTAGAAGCCCACCGGGTCGTTGTAACCGGCGATGCGCTTGTCGACGCTTTCCTTGATGTCCAGCGGCAGGCCGTCGTAGTTCAACAGGGCCTTGGGGTGCACGCCGATCATGCGGTTGATGATGAATTCCAGGCGGGCCAGGCCCACACCGGCGTTCGGCAACTGCGCGAAGTCGAAGGCGCGGTCCGGGTTGCCGACGTTCATCATGATCTTGAACGGCAGGTCCGGCATGGCGTCGATGGAGTTCTGCTTGATGTCGAAGCCCAGTTCGCCTTCGAAGATGAAGCCGGTATCGCCTTCGGCGCAGGACACCGTCACACCCTGGCCATCTTTCAACAGCTGGGTGGCGTTGCCGCAACCGACCACCGCAGGAATTCCCAGCTCACGGGCGATGATCGCCGCGTGGCACGTGCGTCCGCCACGGTTGGTCACGATGGCGCTGGCACGCTTCATCACCGGCTCCCAGTCCGGATCGGTCATGTCGGAGACCAGCACGTCACCCGGCTGGACTTTGTCCATCTCGGACACGTCCTTGATGATGCGTACCTTGCCGGCGCCGATGCGCTGGCCGATGGCGCGGCCTTCCACCAGCACGGTGCCGGTTTCCTTGAGCAGGTAGCGTTCCATGACGTTGGCCGACGTACGGCTCTTAACGGTCTCGGGACGGGCCTGCACGATGTACAGCTTGCCGTCGTCACCGTCCTTGGCCCACTCGATGTCCATCGGGCACTTGTAGTGCTTTTCGATGATCATCGCTTGCTTGGCCAGCTCGCTGACTTCAGCGTCGCTCAGGCAGAAACGCGCACGCTCGGCCTTGTCGACGTCGACGGTCTTGACCGAACGACCGGCCTTGGCCTCGTCGCCGTAGATCATCTTGATCGCCTTGCTGCCCAGGTTACGGCGCAGGATGGCCGGGCGACCGGCCTCAAGGGTGTGCTTGTGCACGTAGAATTCGTCCGGGTTGACCGCGCCTTGTACGACGGTTTCGCCCAGGCCGTAGGCGCCGGTGATAAACACCACGTCACGAAAGCCCGATTCGGTGTCCAGGGTGAACATCACGCCGGCGGTGCCGGTTTCCGAGCGCACCATGCGCTGCACGCCGGCAGACAAAGCCACCAGCTTGTGGTCGAAACCCTGGTGCACGCGGTAGGAAATGGCGCGGTCGTTGAACAGCGAGGCAAACACTTCCTTGGCCGCGCGGATCACGTTTTCCACGCCGCGGATGTTCAGGAACGTTTCCTGCTGACCGGCGAAGGAGGCGTCGGGCAGGTCTTCGGCGGTGGCCGAGGAACGCACGGCGACCGCCATGTCCGGGTTACCGGCCGACAGGGTGGCGAAGGCGGTGCGGATCTCTTCGTTGAGCTTCTCGGGGAACTCCGCTTCCATGATCCATTGGCGGATCTGGGCGCCGGTCCTGGCCAGGGCGTTGACGTCATCGACATCCAGGGCGTCCAGGGCAGCGTGGATCTGGTCGTTGAGACCGCTCAGCTCAAGGAAGTCACGGTAAGCCTGGGCCGTGGTGGCAAAACCACCCGGCACCGACACGCCAGCGCCTGCAAGATTACTGATCATCTCGCCGAGGGATGCGTTCTTGCCCCCCACGTGCTCTACATCATGGACGCCGAGCTTATCGAGGGAAACTACGTACTCTACCAAGGTGATCTCTCCACTTTCTGTGTTGGAAAAGCTCAGGACGCGGCTTGCTCAGTAGGAGCGAACGCCAGCGCTTGTGGCCTGGACCTGGAAAATAAGTGAGAATGCGGCCCACTGCGGGACGGCAAAATCGCGCCTATCATATCCAAGATTCGCCATCAGCTTAAGGCCCAGGGCTCAAATGAAACGATCTGCTTTCTTTATTTCCGATGGCACCGGCATCACGGCCGAAACACTGGGCCAGAGCCTGCTCGCGCAGTTCGAAAACATTACCTTCGCCAAATTCACGCGGCCTTATATAGACAGCGTGGACAAAGCGCGGGCCATGGTACAACAAATCAATCTGGCGGCTGAAAAAGACGGTTGTCGCCCGATCATTTTCGACACCATCGTCAATCAAGACATTCGTGAGATTCTGGCGACCTCGAATGGTTTCATGATCGACATCTTCTCCACGTTCCTGGCGCCATTGGAACAGGAGCTGAGCGAACATTCCTCTTACTCCGTCGGAAAGTCCCATTCCATTGGTCATAATTCCAATTATATGGAGCGTATCGAAGCGGTGAACTTCGCCCTCGACAACGACGACGGCGCCCGCACGCACTATTACGACAAGGCCGACCTGATCCTGGTAGGCGTGTCGCGCTGCGGCAAGACCCCGACCTGCCTGTACATGGCCATGCAATTCGGTATTCGCGCAGCCAACTACCCGCTGACCGAAGACGACATGGAACACCTGACGCTGCCCGCCGCCCTGCGCGCGCATTCGCACAAGCTGTTCGGCCTGACCATCGACCCGGACCGCCTCACCGCGATCCGCAATGAACGCAAGCCCAACAGCCGTTATTCAAGTTACGCCCAGTGTGAGTTCGAAGTGCGCGAAGTGGAAAATCTGTTCCGTCGCGAGAATATTGCGCACATCAATTCCACGCATTTTTCAGTGGAAGAGATATCGGCGAAGATTCTGGTGGAGAAGGGTGTGGAGCGCAGGTTCAAGTGACCTGTATTGCCTGAGCTGACGCTATCGGTATGAACCAAACTTCTGCTACGCCGCTGAACCTGTGGGAGGGGGCTTGCCCCCGATGGCGGTGGATCAGTCACCTGATGCACTGACTGACACTCAGCTATCGGGGGCAAGCCCCCTCCCACATTTGATCTTCGCTGCTCTGAGCATTTCGTTCGCTTAACTGACTGGCATTAGGGCAACCCCCCTCCCACACGACCCAATTGTGTCAGTCTGGCTACAGGTGAAACCTTCCCCCTCCCTGCCCCAGCGCCGTCGCCAGCGCATCGAACCCCGCCCGCAGCAACTGATCATCCCCCGAGGTATTGCAAATACTCGCCCGGATAAACTGCGGCACCGCCGTCTGCCCCACTGCAAAGGCTTCGGCGGTCGCGATCAGGTAGTTGTTCTGCTTGAGTTCCGCCTCGATTTCCGACGCGCGCCAGGGTTCGGGTACTTCGATCCAGAAGTGCGGGCTGTTGAGGTGAGTGCGATACTGCAGGCCGCTCAATAAGCCCTCCACCAATGCCTTGCGCCGGGTTATCTCGTTGATCTGCTGGCGCAGCAGGTATTGCGCCGTGCCGTTTTCGATCCATTGGGTCGCCAATTCCAGGGTCACCGGGGTGGCCATCCAGCAGGTCGAACGCAACGCCGCTGAAATACGGCTGACCAACGCCGGCGGCGCATGCACATAGCCCACGCGCAGCCCGGCCGATACCGCCTTGCTCAAGCTGCTGATCAGGATCGTACGCTCAGGGGCGAAATAACTGAGGGGCGCAGGACGATCCTCTACCAGCACCCCGTGGGCCTCATCCTCAAGAATCAGCAGATTATGTTCACGACAGACCTTGGCCAACGCTTCACGGCGCGGGACTGACAGCACGGCGGTTGTAGGATTCTGGATCGTTGGCGTGCAATACAATGCCGAAACCCGGTGATTTCGACAGACTTCATCCAGCGCGCCCGGCAGCACGCCTTCGTCATCCATCTCCAGCCCGATCAAGCGCACACCCAGCATACGCGCGGCGGTGATAAGCCCTGGGTAAGTCAATTGCTCGGTGACCACCGTGTCGCCGGCACGCAGCAACGCCATCATTGCGCAGAGCAGGCCGTGCTGGCCGCCATTGACGCAGATGACCTGCTCGGGAATCGGATGGAAGTCGCGCTGCACCAGCCATTGCGCACCGGCCTCGCGGTAGCGCGGCAGGCCCGCATCCGGGGTATAGGCGCTGATGTCCTGGAGAAATTTGCCGTTGGTCGACAGGGTTTGGAAGCTCTGGGCAAGGAACACCGTCTCCTGACCCGGAATATGCATGTTGCGGCTCATGTCGAAGTACTGGCGTGGCTCCTCGCTGACGTTGCGAAAGCCTTCATCACGCTGGCGCTCCATCCCACGCTTGCGAACGAATGTGCCGTCACCCACGCGCGCGACTACCAACCCCAAGCGCTCCAGCTCACCGTAGGCCCGGCTGATGGTGCCGATAGTGACGCCCAGATTGTCGGAAAGGACCCGATGGGGCGGCAGTTTTCTTCCCGGTTCAATCGTGCCTTCAAGGATGCCCCTTTCCATGACATCGGACAGGCGCTTGTACTTCACGCCCTGACCATTGGACAACCCCTCACGCATAATTGACACCATGTCAATATTTGTTTTGACAGTCATCATTCGCCCTAATAGTGTGCTTTTGCGGGTTCAATCACCGGATTGAATCACTTATAACAAGTTCAATATAGAGTTCAATTCCGGCTCAGGGAAGCAATAAACGATGCCAATGTCCGCCATTCTTGAAAACACCGCAAAAACCAAAACCCGCAAACAGTGGCTGGCCGGGTTGATCACCAGCGTGATGTTCCTGATCGTGTGCCTGAGCTGGGGCACCACCTGGCTGGGCATCAAGATTGCGGTGGAAAGCGTGCCGCCACTGACGTCAGCAGGCCTGCGCTTCCTGATCGCCTTCCCGTTGTTCCTGTGTTTCGCCATGGTGCGCCGTGAGCCGATTCTGTTCCCACGGGAAAGCCGCTGGTTCTTCGTGTTCGTGACCCTGTCCTACTTCAGCATTCCCTATTACCTGCTCAATTACGGCGAGATGCACGTCTCGTCCGGCCTGACTGCCCTGCTGTTCAGCTGCATGCCGGTGTTCATCCTGATCTTCTCCGCGCTGTTCCTGCGCGAGCGCATCTACCTCTCTCAGGTGGTCGGCATCGGCATCGGTTTCGGCAGCCTCTACATGATTATCAAGAGCCAGGGCCTGCACCTGGACCATGCCGAATTCTTCGGCGTACTGGCGATTCTGGCCGCCGCGATCATGCACGCGTTGTGCTACGTGATTACCAAGCAAAAAGGCAGCGCCATCAGTGTCATCACCTACAACACCCTGCCTATCGGCATTGCCGGGCTGATGCTGTTCGTGGCCGGCCTGTGGTTTGAAAACCCGACCTTCGACGCCATCACCCTGCGCTCCTGGAGCGCGCTGTTCTACCTTGGGCTGGTCGCTTCGGTGGGTGGTTTCATTGTGTATTTCATGCTGCTCAAGCGCCTGAGCCCGATCATCCTGTCCTTCGTGTTCATCATCTTCCCCGTGTTCGCGGTGATCATCGGCGCCTGGTACGAAGGCGTGGAAATTTCCCGTGACCTGATGCTGTACTCGGCGATCCTGCTGGCCGGCTTTGCGATCACCAAGCTACCCATCGAAAAACTGCTGGCGAAGAAAAATTGACCCTCACCCCAAGCGAGAGAAACATGGAAGTCCTCCGCCCCCACGCCCTGGAACAGATCTACGCCCACGCAAGCCGCAGCTATCCCGAGGAGTGCTGCGGTTTCATCTTCGCCGACGGCAGTGTGTACCTGGGCAGCAATATCCAGAACGAATTGCATCGCAGGAACCCGCAGATGTACCCGCGCAGTGCGGCCAACGGCTACACCTTTTCGGTCGCCGATACACTGCTGCTGAACAAGGCCTTTCGCAGCGACAACCCGGTGGTGGTGATCTACCACTCGCACCCGGATGTCGGCGCCTATTTCAGTGATGAAGACCAGGACAAGGCGCTGTTCCTGGGCGAGCCGATCTACCCTGTCAGCTACCTGGTGGTGGATGTTCGCCAGGGCCAGGCCCTGGGGTCAAAGCTGTTTGCCTGGGATGGCAAGCATTTCGCCCTTCAACCTTTCAACGACCTGCACACGGAGTTGTCCATGAACGCTGTCTCTTTCCCCGACATTCTGGTTCGCGTGGCCAAGCTGCCGCAATCGACCCTTGAGGGCGCCGGATCGACATTGCGCGAAGTCATTGAAAACCTCTGCGACAGTCACCCACAGTTGCGCCCGCACCTGTTTCACGAGCAGAACAACCAGCTCAAGGAGCACTTCCTGTTTACCGCCGAGGACGCGTTGATCGACGCCGACGACAGCTTGCCGGAAAACGCTCGGATTGAAGTGCTGCTGGCCACCTCCGGCGGCATCGACGTCGACACCCTGAGCAACGAAGAAGTGCAACGCTACGTGCGCCATATCACCCTGCCCGGTGTCGGCCGTGAAGGTCAGTTGAACCTGAAGAAAGCCAGGGTGCTGATCATCGGCACCGGTGGCCTGGGCTCACCCATCAGCCTGTACCTGGCGGCGGCCGGCATCGGCACCCTGGGCCTCGTGGACTTCGACGTGGTGGAAAGCAGCAACCTGCAACGCCAGGTCGTGCACGGCAACAGCACCCTGGGCATGCCCAAGGTGGAGTCCGCCAAACAACGCTTGCAGGACCTGAACCCCCACATCCGGATCAACGCGCACAACACCGCACTCAATACCGACAACGCCCTGGAACTGGTGGGTGCCTATGACCTGGTGATCGACGGCACGGACAATTTCGATACCCGCTACCTGGTCAATGACGCCTGCGTGCAATTGGGCAAGCCGCTGGTATACGGCGCGATCTACCGCTTCGACGGGCAAATCAGCGTGTTCAACCATAAAGGCGGGCCGTGCTACCGCTGCCTGTTCCCCAAGGCTCCGCCCGCAGAGCTGGCGCCCAATTGCAGCGCCGGTGGGGTCATCGGCGTGTTGCCGGGGGTGGTGGGCATGATCCAGGCGACCGAGGCGATCAAACTGCTGATCGGCATTGGCGAACCGTTGTCCGGCCGCTTGATGCGCTTCGATGCGCTGGCCATGAAATTCAGCGAAATCCGCTTCAAGCGCCGCGCCGACTGCCCGTGCTGCTCGGAGCTGCGTCACAGCGAGACCGCCACGCCTGCGGTGTGCGCGGATGCCGTGCCGAGCCAGCCGTCCCTGGCCGAAGAACGCTACATCGAGCCTCGGCTGCTCAAGCAAGTGATCGACAACCACCGCAGCGCCGACGTGTTGCTCGACGTTCGCGATGCCAGCGAACTGGAAGTGTGCAAACTGCCGGGCGTGGTGCACATCCCACTGGCCGAGCTGGATGAGCAGCTCGGCAGCCTGAGCCGCGACAACACCCATTACCTGATCTGCTACGCCGGCACGCGTGCCGAGCGGGCCGCCAGTACCTTGCTGGCGGCGGGCTTCGCCAACACCAAAGTCCTGCAGGGCGGCATGAAACATTGGGTGCGCGACGTCGAACCCGACATGCCGCTGTACTGACCGGGGGCCGACCGATGCTGCATAACTCCATTCTCGACGTGATCGGCCAAACCCCGATCGTGCGTCTGGCGCAGTTTTCCGAAGACCTCGGCATCGAGGTCTACGCCAAGCTGGAATCCCTCAACCCGGGCGGCAGCCACAAGGCGCGCATCGCCCTGGGCATGATCCTCGACGCCGAGCGCCGGGGCGTGCTGATGCGCGACTGCGGACAAACCATCATCGAACCCAGCGGCGGCAATACCGGTATCGGCCTGGTGATGGCGGGCAATGTGCTCGGCTACAAAGTGGTGCTGGTCATCCCGGACAACTACAGCCCCGAAAAACAGAAGCTGCTGCGCCTGTATGGCGCCCGGGTGGTGCTCTCGGACAGCCGCCTGGGTAACAACTCCCACGGCGAAAAGTGCATGGAACTGCTGTTGGAAAACCCCAATTACGTGATGCTCAACCAGCAGCGCAACGGCGCCAACCCGCAAACCCACCGCGACACCACCGCGCCGGAAATCCTCCGCGCCTTTGGCGAACGGCGGGTGGACTACTTCGTCAGCGGCATCGGCACCGGCGGGCATATCACCGGTATCGGCGAAACCCTCAAGGCCGCCTGGCCGGCACTGCGCATCATGGGCGTGGAGCCGGAGGAATGCGACTTGCTCAAGGACCTGCACGCCCCGCACGCCATCCAGGGCCTGTCGATTGGCCTGATCCCGAGCATTCTCAACCTGGACGTACTGGACGGCATGCTCAAGGTGTCGCATGGGGCGTGCCTGGAGATGATCAAACGCATCATGCGCACCGACGCCATCAGCCTGGGGCTGTCCTCGGCCGCCAACATGGTCGCCATCGCCCAACTCGCCCCGGAACTGCCGCCCGAAACGGTGGTGCTGACCATGGTCTACGACAATGCCGACAGCTACCTGCCCAGTTTCGAATAGCCGGTTACCCAACCAACCAGAATGCGGGGGTGCCTCCATGGGAGGCTTTATCGACATGCAACAGCTGCACGATGAGTTGCTCACCCACCTCATCCAGACCCTGACGCCCGGGCAGATGAAGCAGCTGGAACCGCACCTGGCGCCGCTGGTCCAGAACGCCGCCCAGGCGGTGGCCGAGGACCTGATCGCCTACGCCTATCGCGACCCGGCTTCGCGCGGACGCGGTGAGCTGATCCTGGAATCTTATGCCTCGTTCAAGGCGGTGTTGTTCTACCGGCTTGCGCACCTGGTGTGGCATTTTCCGGAGCCCGCCCACGGCGTATTCACCCGCATTGCGCTCAAGCTCAGCAACCAGGGCAAGATCCTGTCCGGGGCCGAGATTCACCCGGCTGCGCGCATCGGCCGACGCTTTGTGCTGGACCATGGCTACGGCACGGTCATCGGTGAAACCTGCGAGATCGGTCACGACTGCTACATCCTCTGCGGCGTGACCCTGGGCGCCCGCGGTATTGCCAACAACCCGGACGGCAAGCGCCATCCACGCCTGGGCAACCATGTCGAGGTCGGTGCCGGGGCGCGGGTGCTGGGCTACGTGCAGATCGGTGACAATGTGTTTATCAGCCCGGCCTGCGTCATTACCCAGGACGTGCCGGCGGGCACCAAGGTCAAGGTGGTCAACCAGATCCAGTTGCAGAAAAACGATGAATCGGAGCACAGCAACTACCTCGGTGCGTTCGCCCTGGATGAGCGCCTGCACGTGGTCGGCGAGGTCGACGCGGGGCACAAGGTCACGGTGCTGGACGCCGACTTTCATCCCCTGCCGGGGCTGATGCTCGAACCCACGGTGAAGGAGCGGCATCACCTGCAATTTCGCCTGCATCGCCAGGGCGTCAGCGAACAACTGCCACGCCTGCCGCTGAACCTGAAAGTCTGCGGCCCGGCGTTCGAAATCACCCTGCTCTCTCCCCCTGGCTTGAGTGCGATGGTGCGTCACCTGTTGCAAGCCAGCCCACTGATCGTTGGAGGTTGAACATGTCCGTGCACACCATGGAAACCCTGGCGCTGTTCGACAGCGCGCCCTATCAAAACGCCTTCAGCGCCCGGGTGATTGCCGTCAGCGAGCACGGCGTCGCGCTGGAACACACGTTGTTCTACCCCACCGGCGGTGGGCAACCGGGTGACACCGGCCACTTCACCCTGGCCGACGGCACCCGCGTGCAGGTCACCGGCACGGTGCGTGATCCGGTACTGCGCTCGATCATCTGGCATCAGGTGGACCATTGCCCGGCGCAACTGATTGCCGGCGCCCAGGTAGACGCCGGCCTGGACTGGGAGCGCCGCTACCAGCACATGAAGATGCACACCTGCCTGCACTTGCTGTGTTCGATCATCGACGCGCCCGTCACCGGTTGCAGCATCAGCGCGGACAAGGGTCGCCTGGATTTCGACCTGCCGGAAATGACCCTGGACAAAGACAGCATCACCCGCGACCTCAACGCACTGATCGAGCAGGCGCACCCGGTGCAAACCCTGTCGATGGCCGCCACCGAGTACGCCACCCTGCTGCAGATCACCCGCACCCAGGCCGTTGCGCCGCCGGTCATCCAGGGCTCGGTTCGGGTGATTGAAATTGCAGGCATCGACATCCAGCCGTGTGGCGGCACCCACGTGCTCAATACCGAGGAAATCGGCCGGGTGTTCTGCGAGAAGATCGAAAAGAAGAGCAAGCACAACCGCAGGGTGATTTTGCGGTTTGAAGGCTGAAATGTGGGAGGGGGCTTGCCCCCGATGGCGGTGGGTCAGTCACCTGATGCACTGACTGACACTCAGCTATCGGGGGCAAGCCCCCTCCCACATTGACCGCGTTGTTTTCTAGATCATGAACAGGTCCATGAAACGGTTGACTGGGGTAGCCTCAAGCCGTGCCTGGTCCGTGCACAAGGCAAAAATCTCGGCGCTGCGCTGCGCAGGGAAGCGCGTCGCCAGATTGGCTTTGAACTTGGCTTCCAGCAGAGGAATCCCATCCTCCCGACGACGGCGATGGCCAATCGGATACTCCACCGCCACCTGCTCGGTGCAGGTGCCGTCGGTGAAGAACACCTGCACCGCGTTGGCGATGGAGCGCTTGTCAGCCTCCAGGTATTCGCGGCTGTAACGCGGGTCTTCAACGATGACCATTTTCCCGCGCAGCTCATCGATGATCGGATGGGCGGCATGGAAATGGTCTTCATACTGTTCGGCCACCAGGTCGCCGAAGGCCAGGGGCACGGCCGTCATGTATTGCAGGCAATGGTCACGGTCGGCGGCGTTGGCCAATGGGCCGACCTTGGAAATGATACGAATGGCCGACTCGTGGGTGGTGATCACGATACGTTCGACTTCATGCAGGCGCTGCTTGACCTGCGGATGCAGGATGACCGCCGCTTCGCAGGCAGTCTGCGCATGAAATTCAGCGGGAAAGCTGATCTTGAACAGCACGTTTTCCATCACATAGGTGCCGTAGGGCTGGGACAGGCTGAACCTGCGCTGTTCTTCCGGCTTGAGGGCCAGGTCCTTGTTGGTGTGGCTGAACAAAACGTCGTAGAAGCCCCACTGCGGCGCGCTCAGTACACCGGGTATGCCCATCTCGCCACGCATCGCGATATCCGCCAGACGCACCCCGCGACTCGATGCATCGCCCGCCGCCCAGGACTTGCGCGAACCGGCATTGGGCGCATGACGGTAAGTGCGCAACGCCTGCCCGTCGACAAACGCATGGGACAAGGCGGCGAGCAGTTGCTCGCGGTTGGCGCCCATCAGCTTGGCAGTGACTGCCGTCGAGGCGACTTTGACCAGCAGCACATGGTCGAGGCCGACGCGATTGAAGGCGTTTTCCAGGGCGATCACGCCCTGGATCTCGTGGGCCATGATCATCGCTTCCAGCACCGTGCGTAAGCTCAGCGGCGCGTCGCCGTTGGCCACGCGTTGCTGCGACAGATGATCAGCCACCGCGAGGATGCCGCCCAGATTGTCCGAAGGGTGGCCCCACTCCGCCGCGAGCCAGGTGTCGTTGTAATCGAGCCAGCGCACGATGCAGCCGATGTCCCAGGCGGCCTTGACCGGGTCCAGCCGCAACGAAGTGCCCGGCACCCGTGCGCCGAACGGCACCACGGTGCCTTCGACGAGCGGCCCCAGGTGCTTGGTGCACTCGGGAAAGCGCAACGCCAGCAGGCCGCAGCCGAGGGTGTCCATCAGGCAGTTGCGTGCGGTGTCCAGGGCGGCTTGGGACTCGACTTGGTAGGTGAGGACATAGTCGGCAATGTCCTGCAGGACCTGGTCGTAGTCGGGACGGTTGTTCTGGTCGACGTTGGCGCTCATGGCAGTTCTCCAAATGGGTGGTTTATTCCTCAGGGTCACGGTTGATCATCAGGGCAGGTCTGGTTGCCTGCCTTGGAATAGAAATCCCTTGTGGAGCGGGCCCACCTGTAGGAGCGAGCTTGCTCGCGAAAAACTTACAGGCGCCGCGTTCATTCAAAAAGCACGCGTATTCGTTGAAGTTTTTCGCGAGCAAGCTCGCTCCTACAGTAGCAATTAGGGCAAGCCCCCTCCCCTGGGATTGGTGCCGGGTTTTAGAAAGCGTCGCCGGGGACGCGCACGAAACCTTCCATCAACACCCGCGCACTGCGGCTCATGATGGCTTTCTTCACCACCCATTCACCGTTGACTTGCGTCGCCTCGGCACCGACGCGCAAGGTGCCCGAAGGATGGCCGAAGCGCACGGCGTTGCGCTCCACGCCACCTGCAGCCTGGTTGACCAGGGTGCCGGAAATCGCCGCCGCCGTGCCGATCGCCACCGCCGCCGTGCCCATCATGGCGTGGTGCAACTTGCCCATGGATAGGGCCCGCACCAGCAGGTCCACATCGCCGGCCTTGACGGCCTTGCCGCTGGAGGCCACGTAATCGGCAGGCTTGGCCACGAACGCAACCTTCGGCGTGTGCTGGCGCTGGGCCGCTTCGTCCAGGTGTTTGATCAGGCCCATGCGCAACGCGCCATAGGCACGCACGGTCTCGAACATCGCCAGGGCCTGCGGGTCGCCGTTGATTGCGCCTTGCAGCTCGGTGCCGGTGTAGCCCAGGTCTTGAGCATTGATGAAAATCGTCGGGATGCCGGCATTGATCAGGGTGGCCTTGAAGGTGCCGAAACCCGGCACTTCCAGTTCGTCGATCAGGTTGCCGGTGGGGAACATCGAGCCGCCACCGCCCTCTTCTTCCGCCGCCGGGTCGATGAATTCCAGCTGCACTTCGGCGGCGGGAAAGGTCACGCCGTCGAGTTCGAAATCACCGGTTTCCTGCACCGCACCGTCGGTAATCGGCACGTGGGCAATGATGGTCTTGCCGATATTGGCCTGCCATATGCGCACCACGGCCACGCCGTTGTGGGGCACGCGGCCCGGGTCGACCAGGCCGGCGCTGATGGCGAACGAACCGACCGCCGCCGACAGGTTGCCGCAGTTGCCACTCCAGTCGACAAATGGCTTGTCGATGGAGACCTGGCCAAACAGGTAATCCACGTCGTGCCCGGCACGGGTGCTCCTGGACAGGATCACGCTTTTGCTGGTGCTGGAGGTGGCGCCGCCCATGCCGTCGATCTGCTTGTCATAGGGATCGGGGCTGCCGATCACCCGCAACAACAAGGCGTCACGGGCAGCCCCCGGCACCTGGGCCGATGGCGGCAGGTCTTCGAGGCTGAAGAAAACCCCCTTGCTGGTGCCGCCACGCATATAGGTGGCGGGGATCTTGATTTGCGCTGCGTATGCCATGGTTATCCTCTTCAGGCGGTGGCCGCCGATTCCAGGAAGTCCTGGGCAAAACGTTGCAACACGCCGCCCGCCTCGTAGATTGACACTTCTTCAGCGGTGTCCAGGCGGCAGGTCACCGGCACCTCGACACGCTCGCCACTTTTGCGGTTTATCACCAGGGTCAGTTGCGCACGCGGCGTGCGTTCGCCGAGCACGTCATAGGTTTCGCTGCCGTCGATCTTGAGTGTGTGGCGGTCGGTGCCCGGCAGGAACTCCAGGGGCAATACGCCCATGCCGACCAGGTTGGTGCGGTGGATACGCTCGAAACCCTCGGCGGCGATCGCTTCCACCCCGGCCAGGCGTACGCCCTTGGCCGCCCAGTCGCGCGACGAGCCCTGGCCGTAGTCGGCACCGGCGATGATAATCAGCGGCTGCTTGCGTTCCATGTAGGTTTCGATGGCTTCCCACATCCGCGTGACCTTGCCTTCCGGCTCGATACGCGCCAGGGAGCCCTGCTTGACCTTGCCATTTTCCTGCACCATTTCGTTGAACAGTTTCGGGTTGGCGAAGGTGGCGCGTTGCGCGGTCAGGTGATCGCCCCGGTGCGTCGCGTAGGAGTTGAAGTCAACTTCCGGCAGGCCCATTTTCGCCAGGTACTCGCCGGCGGCGCTGTCGAGCATGATCGCGTTGGACGGCGACAGGTGATCGGTGGTGATGTTGTCCGGCAACACCGCCAGCGGGCGCATGCCCTTGAGCGGACGCGCACCGGCCAATGCACCTTCCCAATACGGCGGGCGGCGAATATAGGTGCTTTGCGGGCGCCAGTCGTACAGCGGGGTGACTTTGGGACCGGTGTCTTCGTGAATCGCGAACATCGGGATGTACACCGCGCGAAACTGCTCCGGCTTGACCGACGCCTTGACCACCGCGTCGATCTCTTCGTCGCTTGGCCAGATGTCCTGCAGGCGGATTTCCTTGCCGTCGGCGTCGAGCCCGAGCACGTCTTTCTCGATATCGAACCGAATGGTGCCGGCAATCGCATAGGCCACGACCAGCGGCGGCGAGGCCAGGAACGCCTGCTTGGCATACGGGTGAATGCGCCCGTCGAAGTTGCGGTTGCCCGACAGCACGGCAGTGGCGTACAGGTCGCGGTCGATGATTTCCTGCTGGATCAGCGGGTCGAGCGCGCCGGACATGCCGTTGCAGGTGGTGCAGGCAAAGGCCACCACGCCAAACCCGAGTTTTTCCAGCTCATGCCCCAGGCCTGCTTCCTCCAGGTACATGGCCACAGTTTTCGAGCCCGGCGCCAGGGACGACTTGACCCACGGCTTGCGCGTCAGCCCGAGCCTGTTGGCGTTACGCGCCAGCAGGCCGGCGGCGATCACGTTGCGCGGGTTACTGGTGTTGGTGCAACTGGTGATGGCGGCGATGATCACGGCGCCGTCGGGCATTTGCCCTGGCACTTCGTCCCACTGGCCGCTGATGCCTTTTGACGCCAGGTCGCGGGTGGCGACACGGGCGTGCGGATTGCTCGGGCCGGCCATATTGCGCACTACGCTGGAGAGATCGAATGTCAGGCCACGCTCGTAGTGCGCGCCCTTGAGATCATCGGCCCACAGGCCGGTGTGGCGCGCATATTGTTCGACCAGGGCGACTTGTTCGTCTTCCCGGCCAGTGAGTTTCAGGTAGGCGATGGTCTGCTGGTCGATGTAGAACATGGCCGCAGTGGCGCCGTATTCGGGGGCCATGTTGGAAATCGTCGCACGGTCGCCCAGGGTCAATGCCGACGCCCCTTCCCCGAAGAACTCCAGCCAGGCGCCGACCACCTTCTGTTGGCGCAGGAACTCGGTCAGCGCCAGCACCATATCGGTGGCGGTGATACCCGGCTGCAGCTTGCCGGTCAACTCCACGCCGACGCTTTCGGGCAGGCGCATCCACGACGCACGCCCAAGCATCACGCTTTCGGCCTCAAGGCCGCCGACGCCGATGGCGATCACGCCCAGGGCATCCACATGCGGGGTGTGGCTGTCGGTGCCGACGCACGTGTCGGGGAACGCCACACCGTCACGTACCTGAATCACCGGGGACATTTTCTCCAGGTTGATCTGGTGCATGATGCCGTTGCCGGGCGGGATCACGTCGACGTTCTTGAAGGCCTTCTTGGTCCACTCGATAAAGTGAAAGCGATCTTCGTTGCGGCGGTCTTCGATGGCGCGGTTTTTTTCGAACGCCTGGGGGTCGGCACCACCGGCTTCGACGGCCAGGGAGTGGTCGACGATCAACTGGGTGGGCACCACCGGGTTGACCTGCGCCGGATCGCCGCCTTGCAGGGCAATGGCGTCGCGCAGGCCGGCCAGGTCCACCAGCGCGGTCTGGCCGAGGATGTCATGGCAGACCACGCGGGCCGGGAACCAGGGGAAATCGAGGTCACGCCGACGTTCGATCAGTTGGCTCAGGGACGCGTTGAGGGTGGCCGGGTCGCAGCGGCGCACCAGGTTTTCCGCGAGCACCCGTGAGGTATACGGCAAAGTGGCGTAGGCGCCGGGGCTGATTGCCTCGACAGCCGCACGGGCGTCGAAGAAATCCAGGCGGCTGCCGGGGAGCGGTTTGCGAAATTCAGTGTTCATCGTCAGGACTCGGTCACGGTGATAACAAAAAGGACCCACTGATCCAGCGTTGAAATGCCATTTAAATGTGGGAGGGGGCTTGCCCCCGATGGCGGTGTATCAGTCGACACATGTGCTGCATGACACACTGCTATCGGGGGCAAGCCCCCTCCCACACGTTGATCGCATTCCAGTCCCGGGTCCGCGGGCCCTCTCATTCAGCGACGTTCGATTGGCACGAACTTGCGCTGCTCAACGCCGATGTACTCGGCGCTTGGACGGATGATGCGGTTATTGGCGCGCTGCTCGAACACGTGCGCCGCCCAGCCGGTGAGCCGCGAGCAGACGAAAATCGGCGTGAACAGCTTGGTGGGAATGCCCATGAAGTGGTACGCCGAGGCATGGTAGAAATCGGCATTGGGGAACAGTTTCTTCTGCTCCCACATGGTCTTATCGATGGCTTCGGACACCGGGAACAACACCGTGTCGCCCACCTCGTCAGCGAGTTTTTTCGACCAGCCCTTGATCACTTCGTTACGCGGGTCGCTGTCCTTGTAGATCGCGTGGCCAAAACCCATGATCTTGTCCTTGCGCGCCAGCATGCCGAGGGTGCCTTCGACGGCTTCTTCGGCCGAACCGAAACGCTCGATCATCTCCATCGCCGCTTCGTTGGCACCGCCGTGCAGCGGGCCGCGCAGGGAACCGATGGCCGCGGTGACGCAGGAATACAGGTCGGACAGGGTCGACGCACAGACCCGGGCGGTGAAGGTCGAGGCGTTGAATTCGTGTTCGGCGTAGAGGATCAGCGACACGTTCATCACTTTGACATGCAGGTCGCTCGGCTTCTTGCCGTGCAGCAGGTGCAGGAAGTGCCCGCCAATGCTCGGCTCGTCGGTGACGCAGTCGATGCGTTTGCCGTCGTGGCTGAAGCGGTACCAGTAGCACATGATCGCCGGGAACGCGGCGAGCAGGCGGTCGGTGACGTCATGCTGCACGCTGAAGTCTTTTTCCGGCTCGATATTGCCCAGGAACGAACAACCGGTGCGCATCACGTCCATCGGGTGGGCGTCGGCGGGGATGCGCTCGAGCACTTCCTTCAACGCTTGCGGCAAGTCGCGCAGCTTGCCCAGCCTGGCGCTGTAGGCCGCCAGTTCGGCCTGGGTCGGCAGTTCGCCGTACAGCAGCAGGTAGGCAACTTCTTCAAATTGCGCATCGGCGGCCAGTTCACGCACGTCATAGCCGCGATAGGTCAAGCCGGCACCGGCCTGGCCCACGGTCGACAATGCGGTCTGCCCGGCCACCTGGCCACGCAGGCCGGCGCCACTCAATACTTTTGCTTCAGCCATGGTTCTTCTCCCATTTTATATTTGTTCAGAGAGCCGTTACTTTTTCGCGGCAAACAGCGCGTCGAGCTTCTGCTCGAAGGTGTGGTAGTCGATACGATCGTAAAGCTCCATGCGGGTTTGCATGGTGTCGATCACATTCTGCTGCGTACCGTCGCGGCGGATCGCGGTGTAGACATTCTCGGCCGCCTTGTTCATGGCGCGGAACGCCGAGAGCGGGTACAGCACGATGGAAACATCGGCAGATTTCAACTGTTCGGTGGTGAACAGCGGGGTCGCGCCGAATTCGGTGATGTTGGCCAGGATCGGTGCCTTGACCCGCGAGGCGAACAGCTTGTACATCTCAAGTTCGGTGATGGCTTCCGGGAACACCATGTCGGCGCCGGCCTCGATGCAGGCGGCGGCGCGCTCCAGGGCGGACTCCAGACCTTCCACGGCCAGGGCGTCGGTGCGGGCCATGATCACGAAGCTGTCATCGGTGCGCGCGTCCACGGCGGCCTTGATGCGGTCGACCATTTCCTGCTGGGACACGATTTCCTTGTTAGGGCGATGGCCGCAACGCTTGGCGCCGACCTGGTCTTCGATATGGATGGCGGCGGCGCCGAACTTGATCATCGACTTGACGGTGCGCGCCACGTTGAACGCCGAGGAACCGAAACCGGTGTCCACGTCCACCAGCAGCGGCAGGTCGCACACATCGGTGATACGGCGTACATCGGTCAGCACGTCATCCAGGCCGGTGATGCCCAGGTCCGGTACGCCCAGGGAGCCGGCGGCCACGCCGCCGCCTGAGAGGTAGATCGCCTTGAAGCCGGCGCGCTTGGCCAGCAAGGCGTGGTTGGCATTGATTGCGCCAACCACCTGCAGCGGCTGTTCACTGGCGACCGCGTCTCGGAAACGCTGGCCTGGGGTGCTCTTGTTCGTGGAACTCATGACTCACCTCTATTTATTGGGGAGCGCCGTCCGGAAAGTGACGGGCGATGTTGCGTTTGGAAGCACCGATATGCCGGCGCATCAACAGTTCGGCCAGTTCACCGTCGCGATCGGCAATCGCGTCAAGAATGCGGTGATGCTCGGCAAAGGCCTGGCGGGGACGGTTGGGGGTGGCGGAAAACTGGATGCGGTACATGCGCACCAATTGGTACAGCTCACCGCAGAGCATCTGGGTCAGGGTGCGGTTACCGGCACCTTGAATGATCCGGTAATGAAAATCGAAGTCACCTTCCTGCTGGTAATAGCCGACACCGGCCTGGAACGCGGCGTCCCGTTCATGGGTGTGCAATACCTGGCGCAGTTCTTCGATTTCCGCGTCGGTCATGCGCTCGGCCGCCAGCCGGCAAGCCATGCCTTCCAATGACTCGCGGATTTCATACAGCTCGATCAGCTCGGCGTGACTCAATGACACCACCCGCGCGCCGACATGGGGCACCCGTACCAGCAGGCGCTGGCCTTCCAGACGGTGAATCGCCTCGCGCAACGGGCCACGGCTGATGCCGTAGGTACGCGCCAGCTCCGGTTCGGAAATCTTCGTGCCGGGGGCGATCTCGCCCTTGACGATGGCGGCCTGGATGCGCCGGAAGACGTTTTCCGACATAGTTTGGGATTCATCCGACAGCGCCGACGGAAATTCCGAGTGATCCAGCATATTGTCGACACCTTTAAAAGCAATGCGGCAAAAACTAGCTAATACTCACTGCTTAGTCAAAGAATAAATCAACATTGTCGACAATCGTCTAATAACCTTATTGGCCGTTGATGAGCATGGCCGCCTGCCAGCGCTGGCGCCAAAAAAGCATCATGTTAGAATGCCCGCCGCTTTTGCCTGACATCTCAAGATGAAATGGCGCACGAGGGAGCTTGCGCAGTAATGCCAGTCGCCTTGAATTTCGCACTGCATCGCCTCAGGAACTATGAGACTCAAGCCCTTCCCCCTATTGTTGTTATGCCTATTGTCCATACCGAGCCTTGGCGTTGCCGCCGAGAAGACGGTGTATGGCCTGAACGAATACGCCAAGCTGGCGGGCATCGACCTGGAAGTCGCGGCCAAACTCGACACCGGCGCCAAGACCGCCTCGCTGAGTGCGCGCGATATCAAACGCTTCAAGCGCAACGGCGAATCCTGGGTACGCTTCTACCTGGCCATCGATACCGCCCACTCCCACCCCATCGAACGCCCCCTGGCCCGCGTCAGCAAAATCAAGCGCCGCGCCGATGACTACGACCCCGATGAGGACAAGCAGTACACCGCTCGTCCGGTGATTGCCCTGGATATCTGCATGGGCAGCGCTTTACGCAGTATCGAAGTGAACTTGACCGACCGCAGCACCTTCCAATATCCGCTGCTGATCGGCTCCGAAGCGCTCAAGCGCTTTGATGCGCTGATCGACCCCAGTCTTAAATATGCAGCAGGCAAACCTGCCTGCGCCGCCGACGCTCATACCGCCGAGTAAACCGAATGCGCTCTCTGACCCTGCACCTGAAAATCCTGATCACCATTCTGGTGGTGCTGGGTATTTCGGTCACCGCCTACCAGATCTTCGTGCTGGGCATCCCTGTCACCGAGGACGCCACCGACGACTTGTGGAACATCGACGCCAAGGTCGAGTTCGTCGCCAACCCCAAGGACCCGGTGAAGATTTCGATGTTCGTGCCGCCGTTGAGCCGCGACTTCGTCAGCCTCAATGAGAGTTTCATCTCGAACAACTACGGGGTGAGCGTCAACCGCGCCGACGGCAACCGCAAGGTCACCTGGTCGGCGCGCCGCGCCAAGGGTAACCAGACGCTGTATTACCGCCTGGTGCTGACCAAGCGCTACAGCGGTGAAAAGGTCAAGATCAAGGGCCCGACCTTTCGCGACAGCATCGCCGTGGAAGGCCCGGAAAAAATCGCCGCCGAAGCCTTGCTCGCGCCGATTCGCCAGCACTCGGCAGACGTCGAAACCTTTATCACCGAAGCCATCAAGCGCACCAACAACCTCAACGACGACAATGTAAAACTGCTGCTGGCGGGCGACCCGTCGACGCCGCACAAGGCCAAGATCGTCGAATTGCTGTTGTCCATCGCCCACGTCCCGGTGGAAAAAGTCCACACCATCCGCCTCGTCGCCGACCAGCCGCAATCGCCTGAACTGTGGCTGCGCAGCTTCAACGGCAACGACTGGCTGTACTTCAACCCGGAAACCGGTGAACAAGGCCTGCCCGCCGACCGCCTGCTGTGGTGGACCGGCGATGAAAACCTGATCACGGTCGATGGCGGCAAGAAAGCCATGGTCACCTTCAGCCTGAACAACAGCGAGATGAATGCCATTCGCCTGGCCAAGCTGACCGACGAAAACACCGACGCCAACTTTCTCGAATACTCGCTGTACGGCCTGCCGCTGCAAACCCAGCAGACGTTCATGATCATGGTGATGATCCCGATTGGCGTGCTGGTGATCCTGATCCTGCGCAACCTGATCGGCCTGCAGACCCTGGGCACCTTCACCCCGGTGCTGATTGCCCTGGCGTTTCGCGAGACGCAACTGGGCTTCGGCATTGTGCTGTTCACCATTATTACCGCACTGGGGCTGTCGCTCAGGTCCTACCTGGAACACCTCAAGCTGCAGATGCTGCCGCGCCTGTCGGTGGTGCTGACCTTCGTGGTGGTGCTGATTGCCGCCATCAGCCTGTTCAGCCACAAGCTGGGCCTGGAGCGAGGCCTGTCGGTGGCGCTGTTCCCGATGGTGATCCTGACCATGACCATCGAACGCCTGTCGATCACCTGGGAAGAGCGCGGCGCCAACCATGCGCTGAAAGTCGCGATCGGCACGCTGTTCGCAGCCTCCCTGGCGCACATCATCATGAGCGTGCCGGAGCTGGTCTACTTCGTGTTCACCTTCCCGGCGATCCTGCTGATCCTGGTAGGTTTCATGCTGGCCATGGGGCGTTATCGCGGTTATCGCCTGACCGAACTGGTACGTTTCAAGGCGTTCTTGAAGGCTGACTCGTAATGTTCGGCTTCTGGAAGACCTGGAAAGCCCTGGAGGCGCGCGGGATCATGGGCATCAACCGGCGTAACGCCGACTACGTGCTCAAGTACAACAAGCGCAGCCTGTACCCGATCGTGGATGACAAGATCATCACCAAGGAGCGGGCCATGGCGGCCGGCATCCATGTGCCGCAAATGTACGGGGTGATCTCCACCGAGAAGGAAATCGACAAGCTCGACGACATTATCGGCGGGCGCAGCGACTTCGTGATCAAGCCCGCCCAGGGTGCCGGCGGCGATGGCATCCTGGTGGTGGCGGACCGTTTTGAAGGGCGCTATCGCACGGTGTCCGGCAAGATCATCAGCCATGAAGAAATCGAGCATCAGATTTCCAGCATCCTGACCGGCCTGTACTCCCTGGGCGGCCACCGCGACCGCGCCTTGATCGAATACCGCGTGGTGCCCGACCAGATCTTCAAGAGCATCAGCTACGAAGGCGTGCCGGATATCCGCATCATTGTGCTGATGGGGTATCCGGTGATGGCGATGCTGCGCTTGCCGACCCGTCAGTCCGGTGGCAAGGCCAACCTGCACCAGGGCGCGATTGGCGTGGGCGTGGATCTGGCCACCGGCCTGACCCTGCGTGGCACATGGCTGAACACCATCATCACCAAGCACCCGGATACAACCAATGCGGTGGATGGCGTGCAACTGCCCAACTGGGACGGCTTCATGAAGTTGGCGGCCGGCTGTTATGAGCTGTGCGGCCTGGGCTATATCGGCGTGGACATGGTGCTCGACCAGGAAAAAGGCCCGCTGATCCTGGAGCTGAACGCGCGGCCGGGGCTGAATATCCAGATTGCCAACGACTGCGGCCTGACCCTGCGCACCCATGCGGTGGAGGCGCGGCTGGAAGAACTGAAAGCCGCCGGCGTGACCGAAACCGTGGAAGAGCGGGTGAAGTTCGTACAGGAAATGTTCGGGCATATTCCGCCGGTGGAAGGCTGATCCGGTCTTCAAACTGTCTATCCCCGACATCCCCTCTAGGAGCAAATCCTACAGGGGACTACAATCCTCTCCCCCGTGCCACTGGCTGATCCACCCCCGCATGTCGACCTGTTCCGTACATCCGCTGCCCTATCGGGCCAACCCCGCCGAGTACTTTACGGCGATTCGTCATGCCCCTGGCGCGGTGCTGCTCGACAGCGGCCGGCCGGCCGCCGAGCGTGGCCGTTACGACCTGCTCAGCGCCTGGCCGGAGGCGACCTTCGCGGTTGAGCCTGAGGAGCGCGGCGACAATTTCCTGCAACGCCTGCGCGATAGCCTGACGAACTTGGGCGAAGCGACGCTGCCCTCCGGTACAGAGCTGCCCTTTGCCGGTGGTTTGATCGGCTACCTGAGTTATGACTTCGGCCGCCACCTGGAACACATGCCGCACTTGGCGGTAGACGATTTGCACCTGCCGGACGCGCGCCTGGGCCTGTATGCCTGGGCGCTGATCAGTGATCACCAGGCGCAGACCAGCCAACTGGTGTTTCACCCCACACTGGCCGACCGTGAGCGGCAGCGCCTGATTGCCTTGTTCAGTCGGCCATTCACTGCGCCAACGGCCAGCTTCACGCTGCAAGGCCCCATGGCGCCGGACCTCACGGCCGAGGCGTACCGCCAGGCCATCGTGCGCATCCAGGACTACATCCAGGCCGGTGACTGCTATCAGGTCAACTTTGCCCAGCGTTTTCGCGCGCCGTGCGCCGGTGATCCCTGGGTGGCTTACTGCGCATTGCGCCAAGCGTGCCCGACGCCGTTCTCCGGATTTCAGAGCCTGCCGGATCACGGTGCGGTATTGAGCCTGTCGCCCGAGCGTTTCGTGCGGGTCAGCGAGCGCCATGTCGAAACCCGCCCGATCAAGGGCACCCGCCCCCGTGGCCTGACACCCCAGGAAGACGCCGCGCACGCCGACGAACTGTTGGCCAGCCCCAAGGACCGCGCGGAAAACCTGATGATCGTCGACCTGCTGCGCAACGACCTCGGCCGCAGTTGCCGAATCGGCTCGGTAAACGTACCGGAACTGTTCAGCCTGGAAAGCTACCCCAACGTGCACCACCTGGTGAGCAGCGTCACCGGCACGCTGGCCGACGACAAGGATGCCCTCGACCTCATCGAAGGCAGCTTCCCCGGCGGCTCCATCACCGGCGCGCCGAAGATCCGCGCCATGCAGATCATCGACGAACTGGAGCCGACCCGACGTGGCTTGTACTGCGGTTCACTGATGTACCTGGACGTGCGCGGCGAAATGGACAGCTCCATTGCCATCCGCAGCCTGCTGGTCAAGGACGGGCAAGTGTGCTGCTGGGGCGGCGGCGGAATCGTGGCGGACTCGCAGTGGGAGGCGGAATATCAGGAGTCGCTGACGAAGGTACGGGTGTTGTTACACACCCTGGAAGCGCTCTAGAACCAGGCCATTCCTGCCGCGCAAGGCAGCGACTTCGCCACGAAAAACCCCGAATCAGAACGGTTGTGGACCGACGGTGAGCTGCGCGATAGCTTCCGTCTTCCACCGCCCACCGGCCGTCTGTGAAGGATCACATATGCGACTGCTCAATCGTCAGGATTTGTTTCAGGAATTGCATCCTCTCCCGCTCCACTCTACTATCTCCCAAAACGGGAGGTCAGAACGATGCGCATAATCGCTCTCTCCACCCTACGAATATTCTGGGAGAGTCGCCCGGCTTTTGCCGACGCGAAAACGCCCTTGGTCGAGCTGTATCGCCATATGGAAAAAGCCACTTATCCGACACCACAGGCCCTCAAGGCAGAGCTCAGGACTGCGAGCATTCTCAAAGGCGCCAGGGTTGTGTTCAACGTGGGTGGCAACAAGTATCGGGTGATCATGTCGATCGATTATGAGCGACAACTTGGGTTTATCCGCTTCGTCGGCACCCACGCGCAGTACGACTCAATCAACGCGGAGACCGTGTGATGAACATCAAACCTATTCACTCTCAGGAAGACCTGGCCGCTGCGCTCGCGCGCGTCGAGCAGATTTGGGGAGCGGCCATCGGCAGCCCCGAAGGTGACGAACTCGAAATTCTCGCTGTTCTCATCGAGAAATACGAGGCGGAACATTTTCCAATGCCGCCTTCGGACCCTGTGGAAGCGATCAAATTCCGCATGGAACAAATGGGCTTGACCGCCCGCGACCTTGAACCCTTTATCGGCCCCAGCGGGCGAGTTTCAGAAGTTCTGAACGGCAAGCGCAAACTGAGCCTGGCGATGATCAAACGTCTGCATGAAGGATTGTGTATTCCTTACGAACGATTGCTGGCAGGCATTTAGGCGCAGGCTGGGAGGCCCATGTGGGAGGGGGCTTGCTCCCGATGAGGCCATCAGCCGCGCCGGACAACTTACAGGCTCAACGGCCGATTCGACGCTTTGATAAACTCCCGCTTCAAATCCTCAAACGTGTGCACGGCCGGAAACTGCGGGAATTCACGAATCACATTGTCTGGCGCATGGAACAGAATTCCGCGATCAGCCTCCGCCAGCATTGTGGTGTCGTTGTAGGAATCGCCGGCAGCAATCACGCGGTAATACAGCGTCTTGAACGCCAGTACCGACTGGCGCTTGGGGTCTTTCTGGCGCAGCTGGTAACCGGCCACCCGGTCGCTTTCATCGGTAATCAGGCGGTGGCAAAGCAAGGTCGGAAAGCCCAGCTGGCGCATCAGCGGCTGGGAGAATTCGTAGAAGGTGTCGGAGAGAATCACCACCTGAAAGCGTTCGCGCAGCCAGTTGACGAACTCGATGGCGCCGTCCAGTGGCTTGAGTGTCGCGATCACTTGCTGGATATCGGCAAGCTTGAGCCCATGCTCGTCGAGGATACGCAGGCGCTGCTGCATCAACACGTCGTAGTCGGGAATGTCACGGGTGGTGGCGCGCAGGGATTCAATACCGGTTTTTTCGGCGAAGGCGATCCAGATTTCCGGAACCAGTACCCCTTCCAGGTCGAGACAGGCAATTTCCACAAGACACTCCGTTCGTATTATTCAAGTTGAGCGAGCAAAAGGACTGCCGAACTCTAGCGATTCAAGCACGCCGCCGCAACGCAGGGCGGATTTTGATACCATCGCCGCCTATAGAGCGCTCAGCGCCACTGACCTGTAGGAACCGTCCTGATGAACCAAGCCTTCGACGTCGTTGAACTCGCCACGACCTATGCCAACAAGTCCGCCCAAGACATTCTCAAGCTGGCGTTCAGCCAGTTCGGTGACGACCTGTGGATTTCCTTCAGCGGCGCCGAAGATGTGGTGCTGGTGGACATGGCCTGGAAACTGAACAAGAACGTCAAGGTGTTCAGCCTCGACACCGGCCGGCTGCACCCGGAAACCTATCGGTTTATCGAACAGGTGCGTGACTTCTACAAGATCGACATCGAACTGATCTCGCCGGACCAGAGCAAGCTGGAACCCTTCGTCAAGGAGAAAGGCCTGTTCAGCTTCTATAGGGACGGTCATGGCGAGTGCTGCGGCATCCGCAAGATCGAACCGTTGCGCCGCAAACTCGCAGGTGTACGCGCCTGGGCCACCGGCCAGCGCCGCGACCAGAGCCCGGGCACCCGCAGTCAGGTGGCCGCGCTGGAAATCGATACGGCGTTCTCTACCCCGGAACGTACCCTGTACAAGTTCAACCCGCTGGCGCAGATGACCAGTGAGGAAATCTGGGGTTACATCCGCATGCTTGAGCTGCCCTATAACAGCCTGCATGAACGCGGCTTTATCAGCATTGGTTGCGAGCCCTGCACCCGCCCGGTATTGCCCAACCAGCACGAGCGAGAAGGCCGCTGGTGGTGGGAAGAAGCCACGCAGAAGGAATGCGGGCTGCATGCGGGGAATATCATCAGCAAGGCTTGAAGTTGATGCGGTAAAACCTGTGGGAGGGGGCTTGTGTGGGAGGGGGCTTGCCCCCGATGGCGGCCTCTGGGCCTACCGGGATGTTGGATCAGATCGAGTACATATCCGTTTCTGCGGTAACGGCTACTTAGGGTTCCGCCCTGACGGCGGGTCACTTTGGAAAAG
>NZ_CVTO01000154.1:12629-40065 GCF_900004715.1 Pseudomonas sp. 24 E 13 | reverse complement strand
ACTCGCTTCGCATCGTGGTTACGGTTGGGCGCTGCTGAGTTGTGTAGATACCTATGCCCCGATAGCGGTATGTCAGCCAGCTTACCTGTGACTGATACACCGCCATCGGGGGCAAGCCCCCTCCCACATTGGACTCGACTTTACCCTCTAGATGTACACATACCTGTAACTATCGGTGCCATTTATGTGTGCAATCTTGCTTGAATCGCACCAAAACGTAACACTTCCTTTCTAAAATTTTTTGCTCTCCCAGATCGATCCCCCTCCTCAATAAAATAAATAGCTGTTCGATCGGTCAATTTATATCGCTTTAAATTCAGCCATTTATTCCAACAACCAATAAAAACGAAATTAACCACGGTTTTCATAGATCCAAAGCTGGCACGCATGTGGCTTAAGAGTATTTACGCTTTGTATACAATAAATACAAAATCTACATACACTTTGCCATCTGCCGCATTGCTGCGGATGTGCTGGAGCCCGCCGGAATGCGTACTAGCCTCTCCCATGACGTCGCATTGGATCTGCCCTCCTCCGCTCTGAATCCCGAGGCCGCCAGCCCCGGCCCGCTGGTGCTCAGCCCACGCCTGCACAACAAGGACCTGGCGCCGACCAAGGCCGAAGGGCGTCGCTGGGGGCGCTACAGCATCTTTGCGCTGTGGACCAATGACGTGCACAACATCGCCAACTATTCATTCGCCATCGGCCTGTATGCATTGGGCCTGGGCGGTTGGCAGATTCTGCTGTCACTGGGGATAGGCGCGGCATTGGTGTACTTTTTCATGAACCTGTCGGGTTACATGGGCCAGAAGACCGGCGTGCCGTTCCCGGTAATCAGCCGTATCAGCTTCGGTATCCATGGCGCACAGATTCCGGCGTTGATCCGTGCGGTGATTGCGATTGCCTGGTTCGGTATCCAGACCTACCTGGCATCGGTGGTTTTCCGGGTGCTGCTGACGGCGATTCATCCAGGGTTTGCCGACTACGACCACAACTCGATTCTCGGCCTGTCATCGCTCGGCTGGGCGTGTTTCGTGGCGATCTGGCTGGTGCAATTGGTGATCCTTGCCTATGGCATGGAAATGGTACGTCGCTATGAAGGATTCGCCGGGCCGGTGATTCTGCTCACCGTGGCCTCGCTGGCCGGCTGGATGTACTTCCAGGCAGGCGGCCACATTGCCTGGTCGATCCGCGAACCGCTGAGCGGCGGCGAGATGTGGCGCAATATCTTTGCCGGAGGTGCACTGTGGTTGGCGATCTACGGCACGCTGATCCTCAACTTCTGCGACTTCGCACGCTCCTCGCCCTGCCGCAGGACGATCCAGGTGGGTAACTTCTGGGGCCTGCCGGTGAATATCCTGGTGTTCGCCGCCATCACCGTGCTGCTGTGCGGCGGGCAGTTCCAGCTCAACGGCCGAGTGATCGAAAGCCCGACCGAAATCATCGCCTCCATTCCCAATACCTTCTTTCTCGTGCTCGGCTGCCTGGCCTTCCTGATCGTCACGGTGGCGGTGAACATCATGGCCAACTTCGTCGCCCCGGCGTTCGTGTTGAGCAACCTGGCGCCCAAGTACCTGAACTTCCGTCGCGCCGGGTTGATCAGCGCTACCGTCGCGGTGTTGATCTTGCCGTGGAATCTCTACAACAGCCCGTTGGTGATCGTGTATTTCCTGTCCGGCCTGGGCGCACTGCTGGGGCCGTTGTACGGGGTGATCATGGTCGACTACTGGTTGATCCGCAAAAGCCAGGTGGATGTGCCGCAACTGTACAGCGAAGACGCGCAGGGGGTTTATTACTACAGCCGGGGCGTGAATCTGCGCGCGGTGGCGGCGTTCGTTCCGGCAGCGGTCATCGCCATCCTGCTGGCGTTGTTGCCCGGGTTTGCCAGCGTCTCGCCGTTTTCCTGGCTGTTTGGCGCCGGTATTGCAGGGTTGCTGTACCTGCTGATCGCCAAGCGCCAGCCGTTCTACGCCGATGTCAGCGGCGAAAGCATTGCCGTCGATAACGTCAGTCATTAAACAAGGACATTCCATGCGCATCCTCGTGGTCAACGTCAACACCACCGAATCCATCACCCAGACCATCGCTGAGCAGGCCAGAAGCGTGGCCTCGCCGGGCACCGAGATTGTGGGGCTGACCCCCTACTTCGGCGCCGAGTCGGTGGAGGGCAACTTTGAAAGCTACCTGGCCGCCATCGCCGTCATGGACCGCGTGATGGCCTACGATCAGCCGTTTGATGCGGTGATCCAGGCCGGATACGGCGAGCATGGCCGCGAAGGCTTGCAGGAGCTGCTCAACGTGCCGGTGGTGGATATCACCGAAGCCGCGGCCAGCACGGCGATGTTCCTGGGTCATGCCTACTCGGTGGTGACCACCCTGGACCGCACGGTGCCGCTGATCGAAGACCGGCTGAAACTCGCCGGCCTGTACCAGCGCTGCGCCTCGGTACGGGCCAGCGGCATGGCGGTGCTGGAGTTGGAAGAAAACCCGGTGGCGGCCATGGAAGCGATCGTGCGCCAGGCGGAACTGGCCATCCTTGAGGACAAGGCAGAAGTGATCTGCCTGGGCTGCGGCGGCATGGCCGGGCTGGACGAGCAGATTCGCCAGCGCACCGGGGTGCCGGTGGTGGATGGGGTGACGGCGGCGGTGACGATCGCTGAGTCGCTGGTGCGGTTGGGGTTGTCGACGTCCAAGGTCAGGACCTATGCGGCGCCAAGGCCGAAGAAAATCATCGGTTGGCCCGGCAAATTCGGCCACTGAAGATCAACGGTGGGAGTGGGCTTGCCCCCTCCCACACTTGGAATTCTGTTTACTTTGCGACCGCACTGAATCTGCGGCCCAATTGCTGCTCGGCGAACTGCTCAATCACAAAATCCACGAACGCCCGGGTCTTGCCGGGCAGCAACTTGTGCTCGGCGTAGTAGATGGAGATATTGCCGTCATCCACATACCAGTCCGGCAACACCCGCACCACCGCGCCGCTGTCGAGGAACGGCACGGCCATCGGCAGGCTGACCAGCGCAATGCCCAGGCCCTGGGCGCTGGCGCAGCAGGCGGCTTCGGAATCACTCATGGTCATGACGGGCTTGAGCAGCAGCGGGCTGTGCTCGCGCTCGCGGTGGGTCAGTTGCCATGAGCGCACCCGGCCTGTCTGCGGCGAGCGGATCAGGATGCCGTGGCAGCGCGACAAATCCTCGGGTGCATGCACTGCGGAGTGTTGCGCCAGATAAGCCGGCGACGCCACCAGCACCCGGTGCGCCGGGGTCAACGTGCGCGCCACCACGCCCTGGGGCAGTTCAAAGCCGCCGCCAATGGCGGCGTCGAAGCCCTGGCCGATCAAGTCCACCTGGCGGTTATCGAAGTGCCAATCCGGGCTGATCGCCGGAAAGCGCCGCATGAATTCACCCAGCAACGGCATCACATAGCGATTGCCGAATACCGTGCCCATGCTCACCTTCAGCGTGCCCACCGGTCGCCCCTCGGCGCTGGCCAGGTTGGCCACGGCGTTCTGAATCGTGGTAAGGCTCCCGCTGACTTCGCCCAGGAACAGCTTGCCGGCTTCGGTCAGGGTCAGGCGCCGGGTGCTGCGCTGAAACAGCCTGACGCCCAGGCGCGCTTCCAGCTTGGCCACGCTTTTACCGACCGCCGCCGGCGTCAGGCTGAGGTGTCGCGCAGCCTCGGCGAAGCTGCCGCCCTCGGCGCTGCGTACAAAGCATTCGATACTGCCAAAGCTCTCCATGACCCGCCACTCTAAACTTTTGGTTTACACAGACTATAGCAATCACGCTCTACCGGCCTGGTCCCGTGAGGCCGATACTCGGCTCATCAACTACGTGGAGATCGACATGACTACTGCAACCCTCACTGGCAAAGTCGCCTTGGTTCAAGGCGGTTCCCGTGGCATCGGCGCGGCCATCGTCAAGCGCCTGGCCGCGCAGGGCGCTGCCGTTGCCTTTACCTACGTCAGTTCGGCCGCCAAGGCGCAAGCCTTGCAGGACAGCGTGATCAGCGCAGGCGGCAAAGCCCTGGCAATCCACGCCGACAGCGCCGATGCCACAGCGATTCGCACGGCGGTCAACGCCACCGTCGAGGCCTTCGGGCGCCTGGATATCCTGGTGAACAACGCCGGCGTGCTGGCTATCGCCCCGCTGGAAGACTTCACGCTGGAAGATTTCGACCAGACCCTGGCGATCAACGTGCGCAGCGTCTTTATTGCCACCCAGGAAGCCGCCAAACATATGGTCGAAGGTGGCCGCGTGATCAATATCGGCAGCACCAACGCCGAGCGCATGCCGTTTGGCGGCGGTGGCCCGTACGCGATGAGCAAGGCGGCGCTGGTAGGGTTGACCAAGGGTTTGGCACGCGACCTGGGACCACGGGGGATTACCATCAACAACGTGCAACCGGGGCCGGTGGACACGGATATGAACCCGGCGAACAGTGAGTTTGCCGAGAGTTTGATCGGGTTGATGGCGGTGGGGCGCTATGGCCATGTGGAGGAGATTGCCAGTTTTGTGGCCTATCTTGCCGGGCCGGAAGCGGGCTATATCACCGGTGCCAGCCTGACCATCGATGGGGGGTTCAGCGCCTGAGGTTTTTACGACACTGCATAGGCTTGCCCTAATGCCGTCTGTAGGAGCGAGCTTGCTCGCGAAAAGCGTCAACGATAACGCGTGCTTTCTGAATGAACGCGGTGCCTATGAGTTCTTCGCGAGCAAGCTCGCTCCTACAGAGGGCGGTGTACGCTTACTGACTGGCAAGCTTCCTCCCACATTTTGCCCTGTGCTGAATCAGGACATGGGGGGCAAGCCATAGGCCGCCAGATCAAAGTCCGCCAGTTTGCGGATGATCTGGTCGGCATGCTGATATTTACTGTCGGCCATGGCTTCATCGGGCACGGCGATGGCGGTCATGTGCGCCGCTTTCGCCGCCGTCACGCCGAATGGCGAGTCCTCGAACACCAGGCAATCCCCAGGCGCCACGCCCAGGCGACGCGCAGCGGTGAGGAAGATATCCGGCGCAGGCTTGGCGGCGCCGACTTCCGGGTCGTCGGCAGTGACGATGGTGTCGAACAGACCAAACCACTCGCGGTGCAACGTCGTCTTGTGGCCGAACGAGTTGCGCGACGAACTGGTGCCCACGGCAATCGGAATGTTATGCGCCTTTAAATGCCGCACCAGCGCCTCGGCGCCCGGCATGCCCAGGGCTTTGGGAAACCGCTCGCTCATCAACGGCTCGCGAATCTCCAGAAACTCGGCCGGTGTGATCGGCAAATCCAGCGCCTTGACGACATAGTCGGCCAGGTCCTGTGCACCGCGCCCGATGATGTGCTGCTTGACGCTCCAGTCATAGGTGCGGCCGTAGCGTTCGGCAATAATTTGCGTGACTTCGGTGTAGATGCCTTCGGTATCCAGCAACAACCCGTCCATATCGAAAATCACAGCCTTGATCGGGACAGCGGTACGCGGTGCGTTCATCACAACAGAAACCCCGGGGGGAAGACTAAAAGGATTCAGCACAATAGCGGGCCCGGCTGCCTGCGAGCAACCTTGGTGATACCTCTATAGAGCATTCATACCACGCAACAGTTTTACCGGCAGGCGTGCGCGGCGCCTGTCTAGAGTTTGTGAGTGAATAGAGATCCGCCTTCGACCATGCGCTGAAGATGCACCTTGCAAACCTTATAAAAGACTTATTAACCTCCAATGAATTCGATCCACTGGACCCGCAAATCGGTCAAACAACTGCTTCAGCTGCATACCTACCATCAGCAACAGGTACGCAATGCGGTGTCAGCGCTTGAGCGCATGCCGGATGCAGTCAACGTCAAGGCGTTGGTTAACCATCCACACGGCTATCGGTTGCGGGTGGGTAATTATCGCGTCCTTTTCGACTGGGACGGCGACATCCATGTGGTCAGCATTCAAGAGGTCAAGAAACGTGACGAACGAACCTACTGCCGTACAGATCATCCACAATATCGAGGGCAAGCCAGCCTTTGTGGTGATCCCCTATGAACATTACCTGGCCCGGCAAAACGACCCGAACCTGATTCCCCACGCTGTCGTCAGCCGCCTGGTAGAGGGAGCGACACCCATACGGGCCTGGCGCGAGCACTTGAACTTGACCCAGGATGAAGTTGCCAAGCGCCTGGGCATTTCACAATCGGCATTCGCCCAGCAAGAAGCGGTCACCAAACCACGTCGAACCACGCGGGAAAAAATCGCCAAGGCCCTTGGCATAAATGCCTGTCAACTTGAGTTATAACCTCATCCCCAAAGCCCGCGCCTTCGACGCCCTCAAAGCGAACCCAAGCATGCTCTACCGTCTAGCCGCCGACAGCCTGGTGCTGTTCCATTTATGCTTCATCCTGTTCGTGCTGTTCGGTAGCCTGCTGGTGCTCAAATGGCGACCGCTCATCTGGCTGCACCTGCCCGCAGCGGCCTGGGGCGTTGCCGTCGAGGTGTTTCACCTGCCCTGCCCGCTCACCCGCTGGGAAAACCTGTTGCGCTATTTGGCCGGACAAGACGGTTATGGCGCAGGCTTCATCGAACATTACATCCTCGCGCTGATCTACCCGGCCGGGCTCACGCCGCAGATCCAACTGGGCCTGGGTGCGCTGGTGCTGCTGGTCAATATTGCGCTGTATGGGCACCTGATCCGACGTTATCGACAGGCTTGAGACAGCCGCACTGGTGAAGAATCAGGCTCCCTCTGCCCCCTCGTAGACGCCGCCATGTCCGAAGCCTTCGAAGTCCCCAGCCCCCACGAAAAGCACCTCGAACACACCACCGAACAGGCCCACGGTCGAGGCGATACCTTTGCCAGTCGTATCGCGGTGATGACCGCCATCATGGCCACCGTCGGCGCCATGCTCAGCTACCAGGCCGGCTCCAGCGAAAGCGAGGCGGCGATGGACAAGAACAACGCCGCGATCATCAAGACCGAGGCCGCCAACCAGTGGAATTACTACCAGGCCAAGTCCAGCCGCCAGAACCTGGCGGAGCTGGCCACGCATATTCCCGGCGTGGATGCCGCCCACTACAACGATGAAATCCAGCGCTATAAAAGCCAGAAGGAAGAGGTGCGCAAACAAGCCGAGAAGCTTGAAGCCACCTCCCTGGAATGGGACCGAAAATCCGAAGAAGCGCTGCACCAGCACCATCGCTGGGCCCAGGCGATGACGGCGATTCAGATCGCGATCTCACTGGCGGCGATTACCTTGCTCACGCGCAAGGAATGGCTCAAGCGCATGGCGTACACGGCCGGTGGCGTGGCCGTGGTACTCGGCAGCCTGGCGTGGCTGCATCTCTGACGGTGGGAGGGGGCTTGGCCTGGAACCAGTCTGTGTAGGAGCGAGCTTGCTCGCGAAAAACGTCAACGATAACGCGTGCTTTCTGAATGAACGCGGTGCCTGTGAGTTTTTCGCGAGCAAGCTCGCTCCTACAAAAAGCCTTAACTGACTGGCATTCGGGCTTGCCCCGATGGCGACCTGACTGTCATCACAAACCTTGGCTAGCTGATTTCAATCCGCCATATGAGCGTTTAAAGTGTCGCGCCTCGAGAATTGAGTCTCGAGATTCAGCCCATGGAGTTACGTGTGAAGTACGTCAGTAAAGTAGCAGCAGCCGTTCTTGGTCTCACCCTGGCAGGTTGCACCGGCACCGCCATGAAAACCCAGCAATACGACGCCAGCCAATACACCGTGCTCGGCCACAGCGAAGCCAGCGCCACCGGCATCATGCTGCTGGGCGTTATCCCGATCGGCCAGAACAGCCGCTTCGTCCGCGCTCAGGATGCAGCCATCAAGGCCAAAGGCGGCGACGCGATGATCAACACCCAAGTCCAGGAAAAATGGTTCTGGGCCTGGGTCCTCAATGGCTACACCACCAAGATCTCCGGTGATGTGATCAAGTTGAAAACCGCGCAATAAGTATCAGGTTGCCAGAGCGCTGAGCCTGGCAAGAGAGGTTTCATGGGCCTGACGCCAGAGGATGGTCCATGAACCTCGGTATCCGTTACGCCCGTCTCGCTGACGCTCAATCCTGAATCATTTCTCATCGCTGTGCGGGTTTGGGCAACGTCCTACACGCCTTGCAGAAATGCGGGGCTCCCGTTTCAAAATCCCCATGCCTATAGTCATCCGGTCACTCATAGGGTGACCGGGTTTGGCGACTCGACGATAAATCGACAGAAATGTCCTCGCATATTTGCGGGATGCTTCTGCGCGCAATAAGCTGCTCGACGGTAGCTGTGCGCGGGAGACCTTCGGGTCTGCCGGTTTTTCCGATTGTCCCGGTTCGCCAACCTGCGTACAGCTGCCACCTTTTGTTTGGCGACAAATGTGTGGCTGCTTTCCTCTGACAACCGGAGTTGCACATATGAACCAGTACATAGCCCTCACCAACAACGACAGCGCCACCCCTGCTCTTTTTGTCGACACCACCGCGCCGCTGGAAATACTTCTCGACGCTGCAACCTATCGACTTCGCGCCGTTACCCAAGTCCTTGAGAACCTCGCACTACGCAGTGAGATCAGCAGTGATGCTGTCGTACTCAGCGATTTCACACTGCTCTGCTCAATACCGTTGCGCGACGGCTGCGATTTGCTCGACGTCATAGGGCGGCGGATGGACATGCCTTGCGCCTGACCTGAATCGCCAGATTTTCAAACCGCAGAAATAACGAAGCCCCTGATTTTTCGCAGTATCAGGGGCTTGTTTACTTTTCAAGCGACCGCAGCACGCCTGGAGCGTTAAGGACCACCGATCTTCAGGGCACGCTCATCAGATCATGTACAAATCAAAAATCGTGTACAGTTTTTTTCGCTCATGACGATATAGATGGCAAGGTGCCATGGATAGGGCCCGCAACATCTACGAGTCCAATCTTCATGATTAATGTCTTCAAAATGCGCCGTGATCGTCGCGCTGTTCAACAATTGGTTGCTGCAATCACCCGCCGGGTACCGCCACAAGTAGACGGGTGCGCTGAACGCGCGGCTGTCCTCGATGCCTGGAAGGCTTTTGACTCCCTTGATCGCGACTCCCAGTCCCGTATCCATGCGCTTGAGCAGGAACTGGAGGCAGCCCGTGAGCTGCTTCGCGAAGCTGCGTCATCCGCGCATGCCCACGAGGTGCGGTTTGATCTTGTAAACCGCGCCTCCAGTGAAGGGCTCTGGGATATGGAGGTCGTCGCTGGCGACCCGGTGAATCCCAAAAATCGCTTTTGGTGGTCTCAGCAACTGCGAAACCTTCTGGGGTTTAACGATGAGCGCGATTTCCCAAATGTGTTAGCCAGCTGGGCCGACCGCCTGCATCCACAGGACAAGCAAGCCACCCTCGACGCTTTTGCCCGCCACTTGAATGATAAATCCGGGCACACACCGTATAAAGTGAAAAATCGCCTAGCCATGAAGGACGGTTCCTACCGTTGGTTCTATGCCCAGGGAGAGACCTTGCGGGATGATCGGGGGATGCCTCTACGCGTCGCGGGTTCTCTGCGTGATATCCATGATCAGCTTGAGCGAGACCAGGAGCACGACGTCATCATCACCCGATTTGAACTGGCCAGGGAGATGCTCTCGGACGGTCTGTGGGATATGGAAGTCATCGCGGGAGACCCGGTCAATCCAAAGAACCCTTTCTGGTGGTCTCCGCAGTTCCGGCGGCTGCTTGGATTTGAAACAGTGGAGGAGTTCCCGGATGTCCTGGACAGCTGGGCATCCCGACTACACCCGGATGATAAGGAACAAAGCCTCGACGCATTTGGTGCTCATTTGAACGACCGATCGGGTAAAACGCCTTTTGATATCGAGTATCGCTTGAAGATGAAGAGCGGCGAGTATCGGTGGTTCAGAGCGCGAGGTCAGACCCGCCGCGACTCCAGCGGCTCACCGCTTCGGGTAGTAGGTGCCCTCGTGGATGTCCACTTGCAGCATGAGCAGGAGGCGCTGCGGCACACTGAGGTCAAGCACCAGCGGACGCTTGAGAACAACATCGCCCAATTGTCACAGATCGTCGGGACGATTCAGAGCATTGCCAACCAGACAAATCTGCTGGCACTGAACGCGGCGATTGAGGCCGCGCGCGCGGGCGAAGCGGGTCGCGGCTTTGCGGTCGTTGCAGACGAAGTGCGCAAGCTGGCAACGCGTACGACTGAAGCGACCGAACAAGCTGCCGGGATGATTGCTCGCTAAGTCCCTTCCCGATGCCTGCTGTCTAATCCGCAGCAGGCATCCAACGGCCGTGAACGCGCGCGCTCATCCCTCTCCCGTATGACCGCATAGAACGGCGCCCAGAAGCGCTGGCCACATTGTCGAAACCTTTTTGCTGACGGATACCTCAAAGGAAACGCGAAGAATCCCGGCGCGGCCTTTCCGTGCCAAGCGACAAGGAATACGCCGTGCTCGAACATCTTGATCTAAATGCGCTGATCGCTGGCTACGGCTACTGGGTAATCTTCCTGGGCTGCCTGCTCGAAGGCGAGACCGTTCTTATCCTGAGCGGAATGGCTGCGCACCAAGGCACTTTGCAAGTGCTGCAGGTGATCGGGTGGGCCACTGCAGGCGGGATACTCGGCGATCAACTGCTGTTTTGGACCGGACGTTATTCCGGACAGCGCCTGCTGCCCAAACTCAAACGTCATCAGTCAGCCATCGAACGGGTAGAGAACCTTATCCATCGCTATCCGACGACCTCGGTATTCACCGTGCGCTTTCTCTACGGCATGCGCCTGGTGGGGCCCATCGTGATCGGTGCCAGTGGACTATCGCCTTGGAAGTTCGCCCTGATCAATGTGCCAAGTGCGGCAATCTGGGCCACCCTGTTCGTCGGCGCCGGCTATTGGGCCGGCGAAGCATTGCAGCATTTCTTTGGCGACCTGAAGCCGTATCGCCTGCCGATCTTCCTCGCGGTGGTAGCACTGGTGGCCCTGGCGGCAGTGGTGCGGTATTGGCGAAGACGATCCAGTGCGTCGCAGGGCTGAGGCGGCTCGTCCGGGTGTGTAGGCGCATAGCCGCCTGTATGTCTGGATAAAGCGCTACAGAGCCCGAATTGGGCAGATGGCGGAACAAAACCAGCAGGCACAAAAAAGCCCCGTAAAACGGGGCTTTTTCGTAATAATGTGGCGGTGAAGGAGAGATTCGAACTCTCGATACAATTTCTTGTATACACACTTTCCAGGCGTGCTCCTTAAGCCACTCGGACACTTCACCGTATCTCGGCAAACCAGTTCAGTCTGTCGAGGCGCGCTAATGTAGTCGAAAGCCTTTCTGATGGCAAAGGTTTTTTTCAGAATTTTCATGCGGTTAGACGGTTATGCCGGAACGGGGTCTGCGGGCGATGGCGATTGTGCCAATCTCGGGCATGGATTGGGATGGTCTACGCTGGCTGTGGTGCCCTGCTTCAGGCGCTCTACTGCCGGGTGTCACGCGAAAGCCTGACTGGGCAGTCAGTCACGGCGCTTTACCCGCGCGGGCGCGCTGGGTAACGTTTGCTGCATTCTTCTATAACAAGCCCTATAAGGAACCGCGTCATGAGTGAGTTGATTGCCTACCACCTCGAAGACGGTATCGCGACCCTGACCCTGAGCAACGGCAAGGTGAATGCCATTTCGCCGGCAGTGGTCAGTGCGTTCAATGCGGCGCTGGATCAGGCGGAGCAGGATCGGGCGGTGGTGGTCATCACGGGCACGCCGGGCATTCTGTCGGGCGGTTATGATTTGAAAGTGATGACGGCCGGCCCTAAAGAAGCCATCGGCCTGGTGACGTCCGGCTCGACGCTGGCGCGTCGCCTGTTGTCGCATCCGTTTCCGGTGATCGTGGCGTGCCCTGGGCATGCGGTGGCCAAGGGCGCGTTCCTGCTGCTGTCGGCGGATTATCGGATTGGCGTTGAGGGCCCGTTCAGCATCGGCCTGAATGAAGTGGCGATCGGCATGACCATGCACCACGCCGGTATCGAGTTGGCGCGGGACCGTCTGCGCAAGTCGGCGTTTCATCGCTCGGTGATCAATGCCGAGATGTTTGACCCGCAAGGCGCCTTGCAGGCGGGCTTCCTCGACAAGGTGGTGGCGCCGGAAGAATTGCACGCGGCGGCACTGGAAGCGGCGCGGCAGTTGAAGAAGATCAATATGAATGCGCACAAGCAGACCAAGCTGAAGGTGCGCAAGGCGCTGCTGGAGGCGCTGGACGATGCAATTATCCAGGATCAAGGTCATGTGCTGATGTAATGCCTGAACCTGCTGTGCCAAAGCCCGACCTCGAGTCGTAATGCTGTTCAGTTAAGCGTACATCGCCCTCTGTAGGAGCGAGCTTGCTCGCGAAAAACGTCAACGATAACGCGTGTTTCCTGATTGAACGCGGCGCCTGTGGTTTTTCGCGAGCAAGCTCGCTCCTACAAAAAGCCTTAACTGAACGACATTACGACCTTGAGTCGGGCTTTTTCTTACAGCCAAAGCCGAAACAGCCTGCGCCGCTCTAGACAGGCTTTATCGGCCTATGTTGAAACATGCGCTTAAACATCGCCTATCTCCTACGTCTTTAGGGGCAATTGCCGAATACAGTGCACATCCGTACACTGCGCCACCTTTTGTTCCGATGGGCCGTGTCGATGCTTTTTCTGTTACGTATGTTGTTGATGGGCCTGCACTTTATGCTCGCCGGGATAGTGGGCGTGCTTATAGGGATATGCCGCCCGTTCAATCCCGACAACAGTCGCCTCTGCGCCCGCCTCTATGCACTGCCCGCCATGTGGATACTGCGCTTGAAGGTAAGGACGGAGGTCGACTCGCTGCGCAACAAGCCCGGCACCTGCGTGGTGATCGCCAACCACCAGTCCAATTATGATCTGTTCGTGCTGGGCACCGTGGTGCCGCATCGCACGGTATGCATTGCCAAGAAAAGCCTGAAGTGGGTGCCGTTGTTCGGCCAGTTGTTCTGGCTGGCCGGCAATGTGCTGATCGACCGCGGCAATGCGCACAAGGCACGCCGTGCCATGCTCACCACGACCCGCACCCTGCAGCATGAAGACACGTCCATCTGGGTATTTCCGGAAGGCACGCGCAACCTCGGCAAAGGTCTGTTGCCGTTCAAAAAAGGCGCGTTCCATATGGCGATTGCGGCCGGTGTGCCGATCGTGCAGGTGTGTGTCAGTAACTATGTCACGCATATGCGCCTTAATCGCTGGAACAGTGGCGAGGTGCTCATACGTTCGTTGGCGCCGATTCCTACTGTGGGGATGACGGCGGACGACGTTCCGACGCTGATGCAGGCGTGCCAGGCGCAGATGGATGCGTGCATTGCGCAGATGGATCGCGAACTGCAAGGCGCTTGAACGCCTGCGCCGTGCGGACGACGCGGAGCGTCACGGGAGGCATTCCCACGCAGAGCGTGGGAACGATCACCGCGCAGCGTGGGAACGATCACTTCAGGGAACGCCATTCACGCTAAGCTGCCCAACACCTGTCCTCCAGATAAGAAGTGATCAGCACCATGGGTAGAGTCGTTGCCGCCGCCGTCTACAGCGCCGGAAAGAAAGTCACGGATATCACCCTCGACGAAGGTGCGGCCTGGGCCGCCAAACCCGGCCACTTTGTGTGGATCGGCCTGGAAGAACCCAGTGCTCAGGAACTGACCAACCTGCAGCACCAGTTCAACCTGCATGAACTGGCGATCGAAGACGCCATGGAAAAACACAGTCGCCCGAAGCTGGAAACCTTCGGCGACGCGCTGTTTATCGTCACGTACTCACCGGTGCGCGAGAACGGCAAGCTGGAGTTTATCGAGACCCATATCTTCGCCGGCAATGGCTACATCATCACCGCCCGCAACGGGCATTCGGCGTCCTACGGTTTTGTGCGCCAGCGCTGTGAGGCACGTCCGTTGTTGCTGGAGCATGGGGAAGATTTCGTACTCTATGCCTTGCTGGATTTCGTCACCGAAAACTACCAGCCGGTCAGCGAAGCGATCCACGCCGAGATCGATGAACTGGAGCGCAATGTGCTGTGCAGTTCCCTGAGCGAGCGCGATATCCAGAACCTCCACGGCCTGCGCCGCGACGTGCTGCGGCTCAAGCGCTATGTGGCGCCGATGGTGGAGATCAGCCAGGAGTTGCAGAAGCTGAGCTTTCCGTTTATCGACAAGAACATGCGCCCGTATTTCCGTGACGTGCAGATCCACGTCACGCGGCAGATGGAGGACTTGACGACTCTGCGCGACATTGCCAGCCAGACCATCGAGCTCGGCGTGCTGCTGGAGGCCTCGCGCCAGAGTGTGGTGCAGCGCAAGTTCGCCGCCTGGGCGGCGATCCTCGCGTTCCCCACGGCGGTGGCGGGGATTTATGGGATGAATTTCCAGAACATGCCCGAGCTGCAATGGCACTACGGCTACTTTGCAGTGCTCGGGTTTATTGCCGTGGGCTGCACCAGCTTGTGGGCGAGCTTCAAACGGTCGGGTTGGCTTTAGGTTTGTGCGCCACAAAGCGCATCATCCATTCCGCCACGGTCGCACCGTGGTGGTCGCGCTCAAGGCTGGCCACGCCGTTGGTGTAGACCTTTTCGCCCAGGGTTGTCTGAAGAATCTCAAGCAGTTCGCGGGAATAGTCCTGCACGAATTCCGGGTGGCCCTGGAAGCACAATACCTGGTCGCCAATGTGATACGCCGCGATGGGGCAAAACTCACTCGAGGCGATGACCGTGGCATTTTCCGGCAAGGTGGTCACCTGGTCCTGATGGCTGATCAACAGCGTCAGTTCCGGTACTTCCGGGCTCATCCAGGGCGCCTTGGCATCGAGCTTGTAATCGTGGATGCCCATGCCCCAGCCCTGGCTGGCGCGTTCGGTCTTGCCGCCGAGCAGCAACGCCAGCAACTGGTGGCCGAAGCAGATACCCAACAGTTTGTCGCCGCGCTCATAGCGCTCTAGCACGTAGGTCTTGAGGGTCTGGATCCATGGGTCGGTGCCGAACGAGTCGGCCTTGCTGCCGGTAATCAGGTACGCGTCAAACACTTCGTCATCCGGCGGGTATTCACCCTGCACCACGTTGTACACCACAAACTCGGCGGCAATCGGCTGCTTGGCGAACAGGCGCTTGAACATCTGCCCGTAGCCTTGGTACTGATCGATCAGGCCCGGACGCAGGATATCGGTTTCCAGGATGCAGACGCGTAGCGACATAAAAAATACCTGACACGGCGATGGGAATATTGAACACCCCAGAGCGTGCCTTGAAAGGTATCTGCAAAGCAAGCCCCTGGTTGATCAGCAAAAGGTTGCGCCTTGTGCCGCTTTCTCCAGCAACAACGCCGGTGGCGCGAAACGCTCCCCGTACTGCTCGGCCAAATAGCGCGCCCGGGCGATAAAGTCGTCCAGGCCGTACTGATTGATAAACTGCAGCGCGCCGCCACTCCAGGCCGCGAAGCCAATGCCGAAGATCGAACCGATATTGGCGTCGGCGGTGGACATCAACACGCCCTCCTCCACACAGCGCACGGTTTCGATGGCCTGGATAAACAACAAGCGATCGCGCACATCCTGGGGCGAAATCTGTTTATCGGGCTGTTCGAACCGCGTCTTGAGTTCGGGCCACAGGCGCTTCCGGGCGCCTGCCGGATAGTCATAGAAACCGCCACCCGCAGCTTTGCCCCTGCGCTTGTGGTCGTTGACCAGCAGATCGATCACCGCCGTCGCCGGATGGGTAGGCGCTGCCTTGCCCTGCGCTTGCAGGTCCTTGGCGGTTTGCTGTCGGATATGGCTCATGAGGCTGAGGGACACTTCATCGGACACCGCCAGCGGCCCTACCGGCATACCAGCTTTGCGCGCTTCGGTCTCGATCATCGGCGCGGCCACGCCTTCGCCGAGCATGGCGATGCCTTCGTTGGTGAATGTGCCGAATACTCTCGAGGTGAAGAAGCCGCGGCTGTCGTTGACCACAATCGGGGTTTTCTTGATTTGCAGTACGAAGTCGAACCCCCGAGCCAGGGTTTCGTCACTCGTGTGAGCGCCCTTGATGATTTCCACCAGGGCCATCTTGTCCACCGGGCTGAAGAAATGCAGGCCGATGAATTTGCCAGGGTCGGGCACTGCGCTCGCCAGGCCGCTGATGGGCAATGTCGAGGTGTTGGAGGCGATCACCGCGTCTGCACCGACCACGCGTTGTGCGGCGGCCGATACCCTGGCCTTGAGTTCGCGGTCTTCGAACACCGCTTCGATCACCCAATCACAGCCGGCCAGGTCAGCGTCATCCTGTGCAGGGTGAATCCGCGCCAGGATGGTTTCCCGCTGCTCGGCGGTCAGTTGCCCACGGCTGACTTTCTTGTCCAGCAACGCCGCCGAATGGGCCTTGCCCTTCTCGGCAGTGGCCAGGCTGATGTCCTTGAGCACCACGTCAACGCCCGCACAGGCACTGACGTAAGCAATGCCCGCCCCCATCATGCCGGCGCCGAGCACGCCGACCTTGCGCGTCACATAGCGCGCAAAACCTTGTGGTCGCGAGCGGCCGGCGTTGATTTCATTGAGCTGGAACCAGAACGTGCCGATCATGTTTTTCGCCACCTGACCGGTCACCAGCTCGGTGAAATAGCGGGTTTCGATCAGGTGCGCGGTGTCGAAATCCACCTGTGCGCCTTCCACGGCGGCGCAGAGGATTTTCTCCGGTGCCGGGAAACAGCCCTGGGTCTTGCTGCGCAGAATCGACGGCGCAATGGCGAGCATCTGCGCGACTTTCGGGTTCGACGGGGTGCCCCCGGGAATCTGGTAGCCCTTGTTGTCCCACGGCTGCCTGGCCTGCGGATTCGCCAGGATCCAGGCGCGCGACTTGGCCAGCAGCTCGTCACGATCTGCCGCCACGTCATCGATCAGGCCCGCCTGCAATGCCTGTGCCGGCCGCACTTTCTGGCCTTCCAGCAGATACGGCAGGGCTTTTTCCAGGCCCAGCAAACGCACCATGCGCACCACCCCGCCGCCACCCGGCAACAGGCCCAGGGTGACTTCCGGCAAGCCGAGCTGCACGGACGAGTCGTCCAGCGCGATGCGGTGATGACAGGCCAGGCAAATCTCCCAGCCACCGCCAAGCGCCGCGCCGTTGATCGCGGCCACCACCGGCTTGCCGAGGGTCTCGAGGCTGCGCAGTTGGGCCTTCAACACGCCTACGTCGGCGTAGAACGCCTTGGCGTGGGCTTTGTCGACCTGGATCAGCTCATTGAGGTCGCCACCGGCAAAAAAGGTTTTCTTGGCCGAGGTGATGATCACCCCGGCCAGGGTGTCCTTTTCCGCCTCCAGGCGCGCAATGGTGGCCGCCATCGCCTCACGGTAGGCCGCGTTCATGGTGTTGGCGCTTTGGCCGGGCATGTCGAGGGTCAGTACCACGATCTGGTCCTGGCCTTTTTCGTAACGAATGGCGTCGGTCATGACAGTGTCCTTGGGCTCAGAGGCGTTCGATGATGGTGGCGATACCCATGCCACCGCCGACACACAGGGTGGCCAGGCCGTAGCGATGCCGACGCACCTCCAGCTCGTCGAGCAAGGTGCCGAGGATCGCGCAGCCGGTGGCGCCCAAGGGGTGGCCCATGGCGATCGAGCCGCCATTGACATTGACGCGGGCGGCGTCGATGCCCATGTCCTTGATGAATTTGAGCACGACCGACGCAAACGCTTCGTTGACCTCGAACAGGTCGATGTCCTCAACGCGCAGGCCGGCCTTGGCCAGCGCCTTGCGGGTGGCCGGTGCAGGGCCGGTGAGCATAATGGTCGGGTCGGTGCTGGTGACGGCCGTGGCGACAATGCGCGCCCGTGGTTGCAGGCCCAGTTCGCGGCCCTTGGCCTCGGAGCCGAGCAACATCAACGCGGCGCCATCCACGATGCCGGAGCTGTTGCCCGGCGTGTGCACATGGTCGATGCGTTCCACATGGCTGTAGACCCGCAGCGCGGTAGCGTCAAAGCCCATCTGGCCGATCATTTCGAAGCTGGGCTTGAGCTTGCCCAGGCCCTCGAGGGTTGAGTCGCCGCGAATGAATTCGTCATGGTCCAGCAGCACGATGCCGTTCTGGTCCTGCACCGCGATCAGCGACTTGTTGAAGGAACCGTCTGCCCGCGCCCTGGCGGCTTTCTGCTGCGACTGTAGGGCAAAGGCGTCCACGTCCCGGCGGGTGAAGCCTTCCAGGGTAGCGATCAGGTCGGCACCAATGCCCTGAGGCGTGAAGTGGCTGTGCAGGTTGGTTTGCGGGTCGAGTACCCAGGCGCCACCGTCGCTGCCCATCGGCACGCGGGACATGGATTCGACGCCGCCGACCACCACTAGGTCTTCAAATCCGGAGCGTACTTTCATTGCCCCCAGGTTTACCGCCTCCAGGCCCGAGGCGCAGAAGCGGTTGATCTGCACGCCGGCGACGCTGACGTCCCAGTCCGCGACCAGCGCGGCGGTCTTGGCGATATCGGCGCCCTGATCGCCCACCGGGGTGACGCACCCGAGGACGATGTCATCCACTTGGCGGGTGTCGAGGTCGCAACGCTGCGCCAGCGCGGTGAGCAGGCCGGCGACAAGGTTTACCGGCTTGACGCTGTGCAGGGCACCGTCGGCCTTGCCCTTGCCACGGGGCGTGCGTATCGCATCAAAGATCAGAGCTTGGGTCATGATGTCCTCGAACCACAGTGGGCGTATGCCCTTACCTTAGGCCCGATTGACACGGTTTCAATGACGGATGCGCTCATTGCTTTTGACCCCCTCGCTCGGACGAACGGTAGGCAGCTATGAGAAACCCCGGGTTAATCGTTTTAGCTGTCTAGCCTTGGGGTTGGCGCCAAGATGGCACTAGGCCTCATGCCGTTTTAAGCAGAAAACGTGATGAGTTGATATGAAATGGATCTAAGCGCCGAAGAACGAGGGCTCTAAGGTTGAATCTGTAAGAAGCTGCTGCCGGGTTTTGCTGGAGCCGCTGTAAGAAAAATGTCACGCCAGATCGCGATACTTGAGTAACAGGCACGCATTTGACGCTCAGGAATAACAACAAAAGGCAGTCAGCCATGTTCAAACATTCGAAAGTACGTCAGGCGGGACTTATTCTGTTCGCCACCACACTGATTCTGATCTTGCCCAACTTAACCAAGGTTATCGGGTGACGACGCGAGCGACCTGTTGCGCGCACCCACAGCATCGGCACTGCAGCTTTTGGCAGCACCTGCCGGGACATTGCGAATAGCGGTCCCGTTGCGGGGGCTGTCTTTTTGCGTGCGGATTTGCGCTATCGTGCGTTTTCCGCCACTGCGAACCCGGGCTATCCCTTGAAATCGATCCTCGCCTTCGTTGCCCTGCTGCTGGCCCTGCCCGCCTGGGCCGCGCAATTGACCATTGAACTGGACCATGCCAGCAAGACCTGGCAGACCACGGACCTGCTCAAGCACCCCGACGCGCAGACGGTGCAGGTTGTCGATGATGTTTCCTACAAGCGCACCATGACCTATCGCGCAGTGCCTTTGGCGGTTCTCCTGAAGGGCCTGAACCCTGCGAGCCATCTGCAAGCGGTCGCCCTTGACGGTTTTGCCGCTGAACTCGCCGCCGCGCCCCTGCTGCAAAAAAACGGCGCGCGCGCCTGGCTGGCAGTGGAAGACCCGGCCCATCCCTGGCCCGCCCTGACGCCAGGCAAACCGAGCGCCGGACCGTTCTATCTGGTGTGGACCGACCCGCAGGCAGGGCATGTCAGCCCGGAGCAGTGGCCCTTCCAGATCTCCAGGATCAAGCAATTACAGACGGTCGCCGAGCGCTTCCCCGCCTTGTTACCCGACCCGACGTTGCCAGCGGATGACCCGGTCAATCAAGGCTTTGCGCTGTTTCAGAAGAACTGCCTGGCCTGCCATCGCCTTAATGGGGCCGGTGATGCACAGGTGGGGCCGGATCTGAATATTCCCTACAACCCCACTGAATATTTCATCGGCGATTTCCTCAAGCGGTACATTCGCGACCCACAAAGCCTGAGGCACTGGCCGCAGGCGAAGATGCCGGCGTTTGCGGTCAGTGTGTTGCCGGACAACGAGTTGGATCTGCTGGTGGGGTACTTGCGGCATATGGCGGGGCGCAAGCAGATGCCTTGAGGCTCGCGTAGGTGCATTGCCCTAATACCCGTTGTAGGAGCGAGCTTGCTCGCGAAAAATGTCAACGATAACGCGTGCTTTCTGAATGAGCGCGGTGCCTGTGAGTTTTTCGCGAGCAAGCTCGCTCCTACAGACGGTATCAGGGCAATCCCCTTCCCACATTTGGACGGCATTTGGTCTTCAGATTATTGCTGTTGCACGGAAATCACCGGGCTCGGCGCCACGAACACCTTGGCATGCATTTGCTCATGCCCGCCCCCACGGCGCATGCCGCGCACCGGGCAGGCATCCAGATAGTCCAGGCCCACGGCCAGCTTCAAGTGCCGCTCCGGCCGGGCCAACTGGTTGGTCACATCAAAACTGTACCAGGCGTCGTCCAGCCAGGCTTCGGCCCAGGCATGGCTGGCCAGGTGTGTAGTGTCTTCGGTGTACAAATACCCTGATACATACCGCGCCGGAATGCCCAGGCTGCGCGCGCAGGCCAGGAACGCATGGGTATGGTCCTGGCAGACGCCCGCGTGGCCGGCGAAGGCTTCCGCCGCGCAGGTGTCGACCTGGGTGGCGCCCGGCGTGTAGCGCATCGATTGGTTCAAGGCCTGCATCAGGTCGATCAGGGCCGTGCGGTCACGCCGCTGGTGGCAGTGCTGCCGGGCAAAACCGCGCAGGGCTTCGTCGGGTTCGGTCAGGCGCGTGCCGCGCAGGAACGGAAAGGCCGACTGGCTCTCATGTTCAGCCTCGCGCAGCTCGTCGATATCCACCTGGCCACGGGCGCCGATAATGATGGAGTCGTGAGGTTCGTCCAGCGTCAGCACATGCAGGATGTTGCCGAACGGGTCCACCTGTGCCCGCACAGGGCGCGGCAGGTCAAGCTGCCAGCTGAGCACGTGCTGGCGCTCGCTGTCGTGGGGCGTCAGGCGCAGATACTGGATGCTGGCGCGCACCTGGTCTTCGTAGCGGTAGGTGGTTTCGTGGCTGATGGAGAGTCTCATGCCGCCTCCAGGGGGGAACAGTTTTTAATCAACACAGGTCAATCCTCGACCACCCAGGTGTCTTTGGTGCCGCCGCCCTGGGACGAATTGACCACCAGCGAACCTTCGCGCAGCGCTACACGGGTCAGGCCACCGGGCACCACGCGGGTGTCCTTGCCGGACAGCACGAACGGGCGCAGGTCGATATGCCGTGGGGCGATGCCGTTTTCTACAAACGTCGGGCAAGTGGACAAACACAGGGTGGGTTGGGCGATATAGGCGTGGGGCTTGGCCTTGATGCGTGCGCGGAACGCCTCGATTTCCGCAGCGGTGGACGCCGGGCCCACCAGCATGCCGTAGCCGCCGGAGCCCTGGGTTTCCTTGACCACCAACTCGGGCAAGTGGGCCAGGACGTGGGACAACTCGTCGGGCTTACGGCATTGAAACGTCGGAACGTTCTGCAGGATCGGTTCTTCATCCAGGTAAAAACGGATCATCTCGGTGACGAAGGGGTAGACCGATTTGTCATCCGCCACCCCGGTGCCGATGGCATTGGCCAGCACGACATTGCCCGAACGGTAGGCGGCCAGCAGGCCCGGCACGCCGAGCATCGAGGCCGGGTTGAAGGCCAGGGGGTCGAGAAACGCGTCGTCGAGACGGCGGTAGATCACGTCCACCGCCTTGGGGCCGTCGGTGGTGCGCATGAATACGCGGTCATCGCGCACGAACAAATCGGCGCCCTCCACCAACTCCACGCCCATTTCCCTGGCGAGGAAGGCATGCTCGAAAAACGCACTGTTGAAGCGCCCCGGGGTCAGCACCACCACGCTGGGATTATCCAGGGGGCTGGCGCTTTTCAGGGTGTCGAGCAACAGGTTGGGGTAATGATCAATCGGCGCAATACGCTGGGCCGCGAACAGCTCCGGGAACAGGCGCATCATCATCTTGCGGTCTTCAAGCATGTAGCTGACGCCGCTCGGCGTACGCAAGTTGTCTTCCAGCACGTAGTAAGTGCCGTCGCCATCGCGAACGAGGTCGACCCCGGAGACGTGGGAATACAGATCACGGTGCAGGTTCAGGCCCTGCATGGCCAATTGGTATTGCTCGTTGGCCAGCACCTGTTCGGCGGGAATGATCCCGGCCCTGATGATGCGTTGTTCGTGGTACAGGTCGGCGAGGAACATGTTCAGCGCCTTGACCCGCTGGATACAGCCGCGCTCGACCGTTCGCCATTCGCTCGCCGGGATGCTGCGGGGGATGGTGTCGAAGGGAATCAAGCGCTCGGTCCCTTGCTCGTCCCCATAAAGCGTGAAGGTGATCCCTGCACGATGGAACAGCAAATCGGCCTCGCGCCGACGCTGGGCCAGCAGTTCGGCTGGGGTATCGGCCAACCAACGGGCAAACTGGCGGTAATGGGGCCGGACCTGCCCTGCCCCATCGTACATTTCATCGTAATAAGTGCGGATCATGCCGTACTCCTTGTCACCCGGACGCATGGACCTTCGCAAGGCCCGTGCCAGCGGCATAAACACTTGAAAATCAAAAACCTGGACAACCCGGGGATTCTCACTGCACCGTCCTGGTGCGCGTAATCACCGGAGTTTCGCCGCACGCTTCATGGCGATGCGACCTCTGACTATCACCAGCATAGTCAGAGTTGATTTCACTGCCCGCCCGCACCTGCGGATAATCATCTCCATCGGCTGAAAAGGACATGTCCTACAGCTAAACCCTTTGCACAGCCAGTACCGTGTCAGCTCGTGTACTGATCGGCTCCTCGATCTTCCCTTTCAGCCACCCTACTCGGGTGGCTTTTTTTTGGGCGCACACAAAGCGCGCTGCGCGTTGCGAACATTGGCGGGCGGCTCAAACAAAATCGGCCGACCCAAAGGTCAGCCGATGTGCTGTGTTGCTCATAAACGCTACATGGGTAACCCACGCACCTCCTGCTTGACGCCCCAGCCTTCGATGATCCCGCCAAGCGGCTCTACCACTGCCTCAAAGTCCTGCTCGAAGTCTCCTATACCGTCGTAGGTTGCAGACATGATTTTGCTCAACTCCAAGTACCAGGCACCATCGTCGCGTGCGCTGACCTGGGCGTTCAGCGATTCTCCACGAAATCGACCCGCAGCCCTGCGCGCCCGTTCTTCATCAGGAAAAATGGCGTAGAACTCGATGGGGTGAAAGCGTGAGAAGTCGAAGCCGCCTTCTTTCATGCGGCGCAGAACGTTGGTGCTGATGTCTTCTTGATAGGCTGTGCTCATGAAACGTCCTCCTCAGACTGATGGATAGACTTTCCGTGCTTCCTGAAGCTGAAGCCCGCGCGCTACTGGCGCGGGTACCACGGCAATGACCACCGCAGGAAAACAAGCATGTAGCTGACAAGACCAGACCTGAGCGATTGATTCGCTGATCTCGATTGCAGAGTAGCGCGAAGCTACCACCTGCACCAGAGGCGCAAAGATGGCATGCAGGGAATATTCAGGCGGCGGGTTCGACCCTGAGGTCTTTGATACCATTTTGGTCGTGCAAGCTCTTGACCGTAGGATCGGGAACACGATCGGCAAGATCGTTGAGGTCCAGCTTTTCCAATACCGGCGACACGCGTATGCGCACCATCTGTGCGGCCTCTTCCAGCGTCGGCTCATGATCGCAGTCAAATTGCTCGACTACCGGCTCACCACGGTCATTGATGAAAGAAATGTTCCACTTCGGCATCGGTGCCTCCTCGATAAAACCCATGTGTGGGCTCACATCTATCTGGACCTTGAGGGCTCACCAAACGTTCCACTCAAGGCAGGAGGCACAGGATTCGCCGCGCTTACTTCTCGGCGCGTTCCCTCAGGGCTTTCAAGGTGTTGAACGGTGCGTCCACCACAAACTTGTTGGCCAGCCACGACGGCACGCTGCCGCCCGGCTCGGTGTGCACCTGGTAGGTCACTTCGGTCTCGTTGGCGCCTTTGGGCACCAGTGTCCAGGCACCTTGCACCTGGGCGACCCGCACATAGCCTTTCTCTTCAGGCTTGTAGGTCGGCACACCCTCCAGTTTACGGGTGACGGTACCGTCAGCGGACCTTGTGGTGGTGACATGGATGTACGAATCACGGTCCGTCACCGGGAACGGCGCCTTGAACTGGGTGTAGGTCCAGGCCTCATCGCCTTTCTTGTCGACGAGCTTTTGCGATTTGCACTCATGAATCCACTTGCAGGCGCCCGCGACGTCCTCCTGCAGCGCAACGATCTTCGCCACTGGCGCCTTGATCACGGTCACCCCGCGATAGGCCTTGTACTTGGAACCGGCCACTTCGCTCAGGGACACTTTGATCCCGTCCTCGTCCTTGGCCACTTGCCAGTCCTCGGCCTGGGCAGCACCGGCGAACATCATTGTAAAACCACAGACCACAGCCATTCGTTTCAGCGAACCCATCGATGTATTCCTTATTGTTGAAGTTCCGATAGTAAAGCCCATCAAGCCGCCGTCATCTGCTCCCACCAGCCGATCAAGCGGATCGCATCGGCCTGGTCGTTGCCGCAGACGTCGATATCTGCCTTGAAAGCGCTGCACACTGCCGGCCGCTCCGGTTGGCCGAACAACTGGCAGAGTTGTTCGATCGACAAGTGCAGGCAGCGAACGCCCGCAGGTTTGCCCTGGGGCATTCCCGGCAGCGGCGAACTGATGGAGGGGGCGATGCAGCAAGCGCCACAGCCTTCACGGCATTTCATGACCAGCAGGTCCTCGACGACTCAATGGGATGGCCGGGCTAGAGTACGCCCTTAAACAGCCGTTTTAAAATGGTCCAACAGGGGTTTTTCGCACAAAACAAAGATGACTGACCAGTCTGCGACAAATGGTCAGGGCCGTGGGTCACCGATGATCGAACGTTTATCGCTTGAATTCGAAATCCAGCGCGGCACCTTCCACATCACGCCGCTCATCGTTACGCAATTGCAGCTTCATCTCGTTGCTGAGCAAGCGGCCATTGATCTGGAATGCGCTGTTGTCGGAAGGTTTTTCACTGAACATTGGCGGCAACAACGGCACGCTCTTGGGCTTGGGCATGGTGCCGATGGGTTGCAACAGCCTGACCATGTTCGAGGGTAAAGACAGGTCCAACTGTGCCGGTGGCAGTTTGGTCTGGGCGACTTCGCGAGCGGACTTGGACTTGCTCGCCACGGGTGCGCGCTTTTTTGACTTGGCGGTTTTTTTCTTCGTCTGCGGCGCTTTCTTTACCGGTGCCGGCTTTTGCCCGGCGACGTCCTGCCCGGCGCTTGCGGCGGGCTGGGATTGCGTGACCGGCGATGCCGCCAGCGCAGTGCCAGCGTTGCACAGGCCTAACAAGCCAACTATCCAGACAGCGCGAAAAATAGAGGTCATATCGCCAACAGCATTAACGGCAGAAGGCCATATGCTCGCTTGTTGTGCGGATTATGACAAGCATGGAGATCAATCCTGTCCCCTTTTACCCCCCTCAAATACCCGCCGCCGTCTCCTGGCACAACTGGCTGGCAAGCATTCCCAGGGTCATCAGCGCACGCTCTGCTTCGCGGTTCCACGGGGTACCGCAATTGAGCCGGATACAGTGGTTGAACTGTTCCGTATTACTGAAGATCAGCCCCGGTGCGATACTGATGCCCTGTTGCAGGGCGCGCACGTGCAGTTCCTGGGTATTGACCCTTCCTGGCAAACTGACCCACAAAATAAAGCCGCCAGTCGGGCGGGTCATCTGTGTGCCTTCCGGAAAATACTGCTGCACCGCCAGTTGAAAAGCGCTGAGGTTCTTGCGGTATTCCTGGCGGATGTAACGCAGGTGCCGGTCGTAACCGCCATTCTCCAGGTAAGCGGCAACGCCCATCTGTGTGACGCTGCACGCCGAGTGGGTGCTGAACATCTGCAGACGCTGGATTTCCTGCTGGTACTTGCCGGCAATCATCCAGCCGATGCGCACGCCGGGGGACAAGGTCTTGGAAAAACTCGAGCAATAGATGACCCGGTCAAGACGGTCATAGGCTTTCAGGGCCTTGGTTCGACCCAGTTCGAACATCAGCTCGCCGTAGATATCGTCCTCGACGATCTGGATATCGAAATCCGAGGCCAGGCGCAGTAACTGTTTCTGCCGCTCTTCGGGCATGGTCCCGCCCAGGGGATTGCTCAAGCGCGTGGTCAGCACCAACGCCTTGATGGACCACTGGTTGGCGGCCAGTTGCAGGGCCTCAAGACTCATGCCGGTGGCCGGGTCACTGGGGATCTCGATAACCTTGAGGCCCAGCAGGTCGGCCAGTTGCAGCAAACCGTAATAGGTCGGTGACTCGGCGGCGATCAGATCGCCGGGGCGCGTCAGCACGCGCAGGGACATCTGCAACGCGTCGACGCAGCCGTGGGTGATCACCACTTCGGAGGGGTCCACCACCACGCCGGCATCGCGCATGCGAATCGCCACCTGGCGGCGCAGCGGTTCAAAGCCCGGGCTGAACATGTAGCTGAACGCGCGCGGGCTCTGGAAGCGCGTGACCTTGGCCAGTTGCTGGTGCAACGCCCGGACCGGCAGGTAATCCACACTCGGCACCGCCGCGCCCAGGGGGAATACGCCTTCGCGGCGCGACTCGACCAACACTTGCTGGATGATGCTGCTGCGGGTGACCAACCCCGGACGTTCAACCCGTGCGATATCCGGCGTCGGCGCCGTGAGTGCCGGTGTCTGGTGCACGTAATAACCCGATTGCGGCCGCGCCCTGATCAGCCCCTGGTCTTCCAGGTTGGCATAGGCCTGCAGCACCGTGGCATGGCTCACATTGAGCTGGGAGCTCATCTTGCGCACCGAAGGCACGCGCTCCCCCGGCTGATAGACACCCCGCCGGATGTCCTCAGCCAATTGCTGGGCAATACGTTGGTAGAGCAACAGATTGGTCATGACGCAGCACTCGATTTCACGGGTATTTTATTTTTGTGTGAAACATACCGGCACAGTTTAGAAGTGTACGGGGACAGTTGCCACAATAGTCGAGCACGGGCCGCAGTGACAGAAAAAACTGTAAGGGCGTACACCTGACGAAGTGTGGGAGGGGCTTGCCCCCGATGAGCATAGGTATCTACACAGCTTTGATATGACACCGATATGTGGCGAGGGAGCTAGCTCCCGATGGCGGCCTCTGGGCCGACCAGGATGTTGGTGTCGATCCCGGGCCAAATGTGGGAGGGGGCTTGCCCCCGATGGCGGCCTATGGGCCGACCAGGATGTTGGTGTCGATCTCGGTCCAAATGTGGGAGGGGGCTTGCCCCCGATGGCGGCCTATGGGCCGACCAGGATGTTGGATTGGACCGGGTACATATCCGTTTCTGCGGTAACGGCCACTTAGGGTTCCGCCCTGACGGCGGCTCACTTTTGAAAAGCG
>NZ_CVTO01000154.1:0-12579 GCF_900004715.1 Pseudomonas sp. 24 E 13 | reverse complement strand
CAAGATCAAGAGCGGCTCGCTTCGCATCGTGGTTACGGTTGGGCGCTGCTGAGTTGTGTAGATACCTATGGTTATCGGGGGCAAGCCCCCTCCCACATTTTGATCCGGGCCTGGTTCTTAGCGAGCGGCGCCCAGTTGGCCTTTTTCGTCGGAGAACACAATTTCCACCCGACGGTTCTGCGCACGGCCACGCTCGGAGGCGTTGGCCTCCACCGGGTACTTGTCGCCATACCCCTCGACCTGAATGCGTTTTTCGTCGATGCCCAGGTCAACCAGCACATCTGCCACCGACTGGGCACGGTCACGGGATAGATTCAGGTTGTCGCGTTCGCCCCCGGTATCATCGGTGTAGCCCTCGATGCGCACCTTGCGCCTGGGGTTCAGTTGCAGGAACTGCACGACCTTCAACACCGTACGGTTGGCCGAATTCTGCAACTCGGCTTCGCCAGTATCGAACAAGACATCGCCCAGGGTCATCACTAGGCCACGCTCGGTCTGAGTGGTCAGGCTGGCGATTTGCTGTTCGACCCACTTGCCCTGCTGCTGCACGCTGGCCAACTTGCTTTCACGCAAGGCCAATTGCAGGCGCTGGCGTTCCAGCTCGAGTTTAGCAAGGCGCTCGGCGTTCAGCCCCTGCTCGGTGTGTTCCCGGGCGATGGCACTGTAGCGTTGGCTCAGGTAGGCGTAGTGCAGCACGTCAGCGCCGCTGCCCCAGTAGCTGGAGAGGCGATCGGCACGCGCCAGGGACTCCCCGGCGCGGATTACATCCTTGGGCGCGAAGCGCAATACATTGGCGTCTTCCTTGACCGACTGAAAGTCATTGCCGGCCTGTTGCAACGCCTGCTCGCTACTGGGCTGGCTGGCACAGCCGCCCAGCACCGCGCTGCTCAGCAGTAACGCCACACTCACACCGCGGATCATTGGGCTTCTCCCAACTGCAACTGCTTGCGCAGGCGCGCGATGCGCGTGTTGACCACGTTCAATTGTTCCTGGCTCTTGCCGGTCAGCACTTTGGCCTCGGCCAGACGCGCATCCAGTTCAGCCTGTTCGGCGCGCATGCGTGCGTGTTTGTAGGACTGGTCGGCCATGTTGCCCTGGGCTCTGGCAAATTTTTCTTCAGCCAGTTTCAGCTCGGGCGATTCATCGGTATTGGCGCCCACTGCGTTGGCTTGCTCCAGGGCTTGCTGGGTCAGGCGCATTTGTTCAGTCGGCGCAGGATCGGTGGCACATCCCGCCAGGGCGACAACGGCCAGGGCCGCGAAAAGAGGTCGAAGAGTCACTGAAAATCCCTACTTTGTTGGGGTACCGACGGGTTGTTGCAATTGCGCCTTCCAGCGCTCGAGATTGCGCTGCAACGCGGCTTCCGCGGTACCGGACGCGGGCAATTCTGTCATCTTTTTAGCCAGCTGTCCGCGCAGCCACGGATCATTGCAGGCCGAATTGTGGGAGATGGCCAGGTACAGGCCGGGCTGGTCGATCGGCACTTCGCGCGCGACCAGGTCATTGTTCATGCCCAGGGTCTGGGCCATGGCCATGCCGGAATAGCGGCTGGCGAGCACATAGTCCACCTCCCCCAGCAACAGCTTCTGGAAGGCTGGCGTCAGGCTGGGCAGACGCTGCAAGGTCAACTGCTCGCCGGCAAGGGCATCAAACCCGGCACTCAGACGAGCGCGCTCCGAGGCGGCGCCCTTATGGCCGTGCAAGTCGGCAGCGGTGGTGTAGACCAGGGGCGAGTCCTTGCGAGTCCACACCAGATAATCGATCTGCATCAACGCCGGGTGGATGTAGTCGAGGTTTTCCAGCTCGCCGAGGTTCAACGGCGCATCGGCGAGGATATCCATGCGCCCGCTGCGCACTTCCTCCAGGGCCAGGGAGCGCTTGCCGCCGTAAAGCAGGTCGATTTTCAGGCCCAGGTCCGTGGCTACTTGTTGCAGCACATCGGCGGTGGCGCCGATCAGGTGAGTCGGGTCCTGCGGGTCGCGCCACAGCAACGGCGGTGCATCCGGGCTGCCGGTGATGACCAGGCGCTCGCACTTGCCGGCCGCCAGCGACAAGGTCGGCAGCAGCGTAAGACTTAGCAGCAGGATCAAGGAACGCAGTTGCATGGCGAGGTGCTCCTACACGTCAAAAAAAAAGCCCGGTCACAAGACCGGGCTCTTTATAAGTGAAGCGACTGGATTAGACCAGCTTCTCCAACTCGGGAACGGCTTCGAACAAGTCCGCCACCAGGCCATAATCGGCCACCTGGAAGATCGGTGCTTCTTCGTCCTTGTTGATCGCAACGATCACCTTGGAGTCTTTCATACCGGCCAGATGCTGGATCGCGCCGGAGATACCGACCGCGATATACAGCTGCGGCGCAACGATCTTGCCGGTCTGGCCGACCTGCATGTCGTTGGGTACGAAGCCTGCGTCAACGGCTGCGCGGGACGCGCCGACCGCTGCGCCCAGCTTGTCGGCCAGGGCGTACAGGTGCTTGAAGTTATCACCGTTCTGCATGCCACGCCCGCCGGAAACGACGATTTTGGCAGCGGTCAGTTCCGGGCGATCCGACTTGGCCAGCTCTTCGCCGACAAAGCTGGAAGTGCCAGCGTCATGGGCAGCAGCGACGGCTTCAACGGTAGCCGAACCGCCTTCAGCGGCCACCGGGTCGAAGCCGGTGGCGCGCACGGTGATGACCTTGACCGCAGCGTTGGACTGCACGGTGGCGATGGCGTTACCGGCATAGATCGGGCGCTTGAAGGTGTCGGCGCTTTCGACCGAGATGATCTCGGAGATCTGGTCAACGTCCAACTGCGCGGCAACGCGTGGGAGGATGTTTTTGCCGTTGGAAGTGGCGGCAGCCAGGATGTGGCTGTAGCCGGCGCCCAGCTCTGCAACCAGCGGCGCAACGTTTTCCGGCAGCTGGTGCGCGTAAGCAGCGTTGTCGGCGTTGAGCACTTTGCTCACACCAGCGATTTTCGCGGCGGCTTCAGCCACCGGGCCAGCGCCCTGACCGGCTACCAGTACGTGGATGTCGCCACCGATTTTAGCGGCAGCGGCCACGGTGTTCAGGGTGGCCGGGGCCAGCACCTTGTTATCGTGTTCGGCGATTACGAGGATAGTCATGTTCAGATCACCTTCGCTTCGTTTTTCAGTTTCTCAACCAGTTCAGCCACCGACTTGACCTTGATGCCCGCGCTGCGTGCAGCCGGCGCTTCGACTTTGACGGTCTTGTTGGTGGAGGCGGTGGAAACGCCCAAAGCGTCCGGAGTCAGCACTTCAAGCGGCTTCTTCTTGGCTTTCATGATGTTTGGCAGGGACGCATAACGCGGCTCGTTCAAACGCAGGTCGGTGGTGACGATGGCCGGCAGCTTCAGGGAAACCGTCTGCGCGCCGCCGTCGATCTCACGGGTGACCGCAACGCTGTCGCCGCTCACTTCCACTTTGGACGCGAAGGTGCCCTGGCCATAACCGGTCAGTGCAGCCAGCATCTGGCCGGTCTGGTTGTTGTCACTGTCGATGGCTTGTTTGCCAAGGATCACCAGTTGCGGCTGTTCCTTGTCGACAACGGCCTTGAGCAGCTTGGCCACGGCCAGGGAGGTCAGCTCTTCGGCGGACTCGACCAGGATGGCGCGGTCGGCGCCCAGTGCCAGGGCGGTACGCAATTGCTCCTGGGCAGTGGTGGGGCCGATGGAAACCACGACGATCTCGGTCGCTACGCCTTTCTCTTTCAGGCGTACGGCTTCTTCCACGGCGATTTCACAGAATGGGTTCATCGACATCTTGACGTTAGCAAGGTCGACGCCGGAATTGTCCGCCTTGACGCGAACTTTCACGTTGTAATCGACAACGCGTTTGACAGCTACAAGAACCTTCATGGATTCCTCGTTACTCTCCGGTGAAAAGAAAGTCGCCTAGGCGAACCTGGCGGTTGATGCTCATCGGCACACAAGGGCACCTCCAAAAACCTCGGCGGATGACCTTGCTCACGGGAAGTGATGACCGTTCGTCAGGGGTGACTGAGAGGTCATTCTTTATCGCAGCATGTAAACTGCGCGCCAGTGTCCGGGCACGCGTCACCTGTCTTGCTTTTGGACGTGCTCTTGAAAACCTGCAGTCTGCCTACGGTCAGCGCAAAACCGACCGTATATTGACCGGAACGCCTATTCTGGTCAATACGGCAAAATGGTCAGTCATAAGCCGCGTTGCTTTGATTTACCTAGCCTGCGGGCAATTCAAACAAACGTTTGTATTGGACGCTGCCAGTGGTGTAGATATAATGCGCCACCTAGAGAGAAAGGTGAGTCGTGCCGTTGCCGCATGACACTACCGAACCTCCACCCATTAGAAAAAAAGCCTGTTGAGCCTTGAGTAGGAGATAGCCTGTGGAACGCGAATACATGGAATTCGACGTGGTCATCGTCGGCGCCGGCCCGGCGGGCCTGTCCGCCGCCTGCCGACTGAAGCAGAAGGCCGCCGAAGCCGGTAAGGAAATCAGCGTCTGCGTGGTCGAGAAAGGCTCCGAAGTGGGCGCACACATCCTCTCCGGTGCCGTGTTCGAACCACGCGCCCTGAACGAACTGTTCCCGGACTGGAAAGCACTCGGCGCCCCGCTCAACACGCCGGTGGTGCGTGACGACATCTATGTACTGCGCAGCAGCGATACCTCCACCCGGGTTCCCGACTTCTTTGTGCCCAAGACCATGCACAACGAAGGCAACTATATTATTTCCCTGGGCAATCTGTGCCGCTGGCTGGCCCAGCAGGCCGAGAACCTGGGCGTGGAAATCTACCCAGGCTTCGCCGCCCAGGAAGCGCTGTTCGATGAAAACGGCGTGGTGCGCGGCATCATCACCGGTGACCTGGGCGTGGACCGCGAAGGCAAGCCCAAAGAAGGCCTGTATACCCCGGGCATGGAGCTGCGCGGCAAGTACACCCTGTTCGCCGAAGGCTGCCGTGGGCATATCGGCAAGCAACTGATCCAGCGCTTCAACCTGGACAGCGACGCCGATGCCCAGCACTACGGCATCGGCCTCAAGGAAATCTGGGAAATCGATCCGGCCAAACATCAGCCCGGCCTGGTAGTGCACACCGCCGGCTGGCCGCTGGACATCATGGGCAACGAGAACACCGGTGGCTCGTTCCTGTATCACCTGGAAAACAACCAGGTGGTGGTCGGCCTGATCGTGGATCTGTCTTACAGCAACACCTTCCTGTCGCCGTTCGATGAGTTCCAGCGCCTCAAGCATCACCCGGTGCTGGCCCAATACCTGGAAGGCGGCAAGCGCGTCAGCTATGGCGCCCGCGCGATCTGCAAAGGCGGCCTGAACTCGCTGCCCAAGATGGTCTTCAAGGGTGGCGCGCTGATCGGTTGCGACCTCGGCACCCTGAACTTCGCCAAGATCAAGGGCAGCCACACCGCGATGAAGTCCGGCATGCTCGCCGCCGACGCGGTAGCCGACCGCCTGTTTGCCGAGTCCGAAGGCGGTGACGAACTGACCGCGTATGTCGACGGTTTCAAAGCCAGTTGGTTGTACGAAGAACTGTTCGCCAGCCGCAATTTCGGCCCGGCGGTGCACAAATTCGGCGCCATCGTCGGCGGCGGCTTCAACTGGCTCGACCAGAACATTTTTGGCGGCAAAATTCCTTTCACCCTGCACGACACCAAGCCGGACTACGCCTGCCTCAAGCTGGCCAAGGACAGCCAGAAGATCGACTACCCCAAACCCGACGGCAAGCTGAGCTTCGACAAACTGAGCTCGGTGTTCATCTCCGGCACCAACCACGAAGAAGAACAGCCGTGCCACCTCAAGCTCAAAGACCCGAGTATCCCGATCGGCACCAACCTGCCGCTCTACGATGAACCGGCGCAGCGTTACTGCCCGGCCGGCGTGTATGAGGTGGTGACTAAAGAAGACGGCGAAAAGCGCTTCCAGATCAACGCCCAGAACTGCGTGCACTGCAAGACCTGTGACATCAAGGACCCTTCGCAGAACATCACTTGGGTGACCCCGGAAGGTGCGGGCGGGCCGACTTACCCGAATATGTAAATCAAATGTGGGAGGGGGCTTGCCCCCCGATGGCAGTGTGTCAGTCAGCCTGTCTGTGGCTGAACCACCGCTATCGGGGGCAAGCCCCCTCCCACATTTTTAACCTGATTGTGTCAGTGACGCTCAAGCGGCCCGTTCTTCGCCGGGGTTACGCAGGAAGTAGCGTTTATACTCGCGACTGAACTGCGACGTACTCTGATACCCCACGCCATGCGCCGCCTGCGCCACGCTCACCCCCTCCACCAGCAGCAGTTGCTGGGCCTTCAATAGCCGCAGGCGCTTGAGATACTGCACCGGCGATAACAAAGTGCAGCGCTTGAAGTGTTCGTGGAAGGTGGACGCACTCATGTGCGCATAACCGGCCAGCGTCTCGATATTCAGCGGTTCGGCGTAATGGGCATGCAGGTGGCTCAGGGACGTGGCAATCCGCGAAAACTGCCCTTGCTGTTCCACCAATGCACGTAACACATCGGCCTGTGGCCCACGCAACGCGGTGAACAATAATTCACGCACCCGCGCCGGCCCCATGATCCGGCTCTCCAGCGGATCGTGCAGGCACTGCAACAGTCGTTCGACGCACCCGCGCATGGCGTCATCGAGCACCACCGAACTCATCGACTCCAGGGTCTGCGCCGCCGGCGGTGGTCCGGCTTGCATGCCCATCGCCATGACCAATTCCCCCAGCACCACGCGATCAATGCCCACCGTCACGCCGAGCAAAGGCGCCCCGGGGGCCATGGCAAAGGTCTCGCACTCGAACGGCACCGGCATGGCCTGGATCAGGTAGTGCCCGGCGCCGTACTCCAGCGTACGCGGGCCCAGATAGGCGACCTTGCTGCCCTGGGCCACGAACATCAGGCTCGGCTCGTAGATCTGCGGCCCACGCGCCACGTCGCAACTGGCACGCAACACCTTTACGCCAGGCAAGTGAGTCGGCGAAAAGCCGTCGCGGGAGGCAAGCCCCTCGATCAAGGAAACCAGGGTGGCGTTAGCGTCGAGATGGCGGGTCAACAGCATGGCAAAAAACTTCGCGAAAAAGGGATAAGAACATCATCGCAGGTCTGGCGCCACATGCATCCAAACAAGGGGCACTGCCGGACGAATAGGCATGAGACTCGGAGCAATCGCCATGGCCGTCCACAGGGTCAGTGAGGAAAATGGCCCGCCTCACTTTTCAATGCATTTGCGAGGTTTCCTCATGTACACAGCGATCGGTTACGCCGCCCAGTCGGCCACCACTCCCCTCGCCCCCATGTCGTTTGAACGCCGCAGCCCGCGCGCCGATGACGTGGCCATCGAGATTCTTTACTGCGGCGTGTGCCACTCCGATATCCACCAGGCGCGCAACGAATGGGGCATCGCGGTGTACCCGCTGATGCCCGGCCACGAAATCGTCGGCAAGGTCACTGCCGTCGGCGCCAGCGTCACCTCCCATAAAGTCGGCGACCTGGTGGGCGTGGGCTGCATGGTCGATTCGTGCCGCCACTGCGACGCGTGCAAATCGGATCTGGAGCAATACTGCCTCGAAGGCCCGACCATGACCTACGCCACCCCGGACCGCGTGGACGGCAGCAACACCATGGGCGGTTACTCCGACAGCATCGTGGTCAGCGAACACTTCGTGGTGAAGATCCCGGCCAAGCTCGACCTGGCCAGCGCTGCGCCGATTCTCTGCGCGGGCATCACCACCTACTCGCCGCTCAAGCACTATGGCGTGAAGGCCGGTGACAAGGTCGGGATTCTCGGCATGGGCGGCCTGGGCCATATGGGTATCAAGTTCGCCAAGGCCATGGGCGCCGAAGTGACGCTGTTCACGCGCTCGGCGAGCAAGGCCGAAGAAGGCCGTCGCCAGGGTGCCGACCATGTGATCGTGTCCACCGATGCCGAACAGATGAAAGCCGCCGCCGGGCATTTCGACTTCCTGCTCGACACCATCCCGGTGCAGCATGACCTCAACCCCTACCTCGACGTGCTGCGCTTTGACGGCGTGCATATCCTGGTCGGCCTGATCGAGCCGGTGGACCCGCCCGTCAATGCCGCCAAACTGGTATTGGGCCGTAAAGTGCTGGCCGGCTCGTTGATCGGCGGCATTGCCGAAACCCAGGAAGTCCTGGATTTCTGCGCCGAGCACGGGATTACCTGCGACATCGAGATGCTCGACATCCGCCAGATCAACGAGGCTTACACACGGATGATCGCCGGCGATGTGAAGTATCGCTTCGTCATCGACATGGCGACCCTGAAGGCCTGATCAGGCCTTCGCGCCCAGTTGCGCCGAGAGCCGGGCCGCGACCTGTTTGATCACAGGGATCAGCTCGGCCATTTTCTCCAGCGGCATGTAGGGCACGGTACTGGCGATGCTGATGCCGGCGACGATTCGCCGGCTGGCATCGCGCACCGGTGCCGCGACGCAACGGATCGACGGTTCGTTGTCTTCCAGATCGAACGCATAGCCGCCCACCACGTATTCATGCATGCGCTGCTCGAACTGCGCCCAGGACTGCTCGGGGTGCTGCGGCCATTGCAGGTTCTTGCCCCCCGCCGGCAGGCTGACGTCGTACAGGCGCTGCCATTCCTCCACGCTGTCATCGAGCATCAACGCCTTGCCGATGCCGGTGCGCGCCAGCGGCATGCGATGGCCCACCCGCGAGCGCATTTCCGGACCGTTGCGGCCGGGGTTCTTGTGCAGGTAGAGCACCTCGTCGTATTCGCGAATCGCCAGGTGGATGGTGTCGCCGGTGAGGGCCGACAACTCGTCCAGGTAGGGTACGGCCAGGTTCACCAGCGGCAGTTCTTCGCGCGCCTGGAACCCCAGTTCGATCAACTTGGGGCCCAGCAGGTAACCAACTTGCGGAACCACCCGCAGGTAACGCTCCTCCACCAGGCAACTGGCAAGGCGGTGGGTGGTGCTGCGGGTGGTACCGATACGGCGGGCGATCTCTTTCAGATCCCGCGCACCGGCCGCCACCGCCTGCACCACGCCCAGGCCACGCAGCAGGGTCTGGGTGCCGGTGGGGGCGGTGTCTTTGACGGGGGAGTGAGCGTTTTCCTGCATATCGGGCCTATAGATAAAAAAGCGGGGGCATTATGGCAAATACCGCCCTCCTGAACACAGGAGATCCAATGTGGGAGGGGGCTTGCCCCCGATAGCGGTGGGTCCGCTTGCACATCTGTCCACTGATAGACCGCCATCGGGGGCAAGCCCCCTCCCACATGTTGATCCTTATATGGCTTGGGATCAGCGTTGCTTCATGCGGTCGATGATGACGGCCAGCAACAGGATCGAACCGCGAATCACGTACTGGTAAAACGTGTCGATGTTCTTCAGGTTCATCGCGTTCTCGATGATCGCCAGAATCAACACCCCGGCAATCACATGGCGGATCATGCCGATACCACCGCTTAACGACACCCCGCCCAGCACGCACGCCGATATCACGGTCAGCTCGAAGCCCTGGCCGATCATCGGCTGGCCGGAGGTCATGCGCGAGGCCAGGATCACCCCGGCCAGTGCGCCGATCAGGCCGTGTACGGCAAAGATGATGATCTTGGTGCGATCAACGTTGACCCCCGCCAGCAGCGCCGCTTCCTGGTTACCGCCGATGGCCATGGTGTTGCGCCCATAGGTGGTGTAGTTGAGCAGCCAGCCAAAGAACACAAAGCACAACACGGTAATGATGATCGGCACCGGCACGCCCATCAGTTGGCCGTTGCCGAACACGAAGAAGCCTTCATCCATCACCCCCACCGCCTTGCCGTTGGAGAAGATGTAGGCCAGGCCGCGCACGATCTGCATGGTCGCCAAGGTCGCGATCAGCGCGTTGATGCGCAGCTTGGCGATGACGATGCCGTTGATCAGCCCCACCACCAGGCCCATGGCCAGGGCCGCCGACACGCCGAGCATCACGCTGTCGGTGTCGCGGATCACGATGCCCGCCACCACGCCGGCGCAGGCGATCACCGAGCCCACCGACAAATCGAAGTGCCCCGACGCCAGGCAGAACAGCATGGTGCATGCGGCGATGCCCACCGTGGAAATCGCCAGGCCCAGCCCGCGCATGTTCAGCGGCGAAAGGAAGTTGTCGATGAACAGCGCACTGAGCACGAAGATGCCCAAGGCAGCCAACAACATCACCCAGTCGTCGAGAAACTTGCGTTGATTGAACCCTGGCCAGAAGCCTTTTGCCGTTTTTACCTGAGACATACCTGCGCCCTCTTGTTCTTCAAGCCCGCGTACGCGGAAGTGCCAATTGCAACAGTCGTGCTTCATCCGCCTGGTCGCGAGGGAGCTCGCCCGTGAGGGCGCCTTCGCTCATCACCAGGATGCGGTCGGAAATGCCCATGACTTCCATCAGGTCGCTGGACACTACGATCACCGCGATACCCTGGGCCGCGAGGTTGTGGATGATCTGGTAGATCTCGGACTTGGCGCCGATGTCGATACCGCGCGTGGGCTCATCCAGCAGCAGCACCTTCATCGGCATCGACAGCCAGCGGCCGAGAATGGCCTTCTGTTGGTTGCCGCCGGACAGGTACATGATTTTCTGTTCGGCGCTGGGCGTCTTGACCTTCATCGCCTTGATTTGCCCGTCGGCGTTGCCCTTTTCCCAGCCATCGCGCAGCAGCCAGCCGAACGCCGAATGCGCGCCCCGGGCACTGATGTTGATGTTTTCAGCAACGCTGGACAGCGGAATGATGCCCTCTTTCTTGCGGTCTTCCGGGCACAGCAGTACGCCGGCCGCGATGGCATCGCGCGGTGAACGCAATTGCAGCGGCTCACCGCACAACTCCAGGCTGCCGGCACTGGCACGCTCCAGGCCGCTGAGCAGGCGGAACAGTTCCGTGCGCCCTGCTCCCACCAAGCCGAACAGGCCTAGGATTTCGCCTTTGCGCACGTTGAAACTGATCGGCGCGCGCAGGCCGGGACCGAGCAGGCCGTCGACCTTGAGCGCCACTTCGCCGTGCTCGCGCGGGCGATAGTCGTAGATGTCCTGGATATCGCGGCCGACCATGCAGGTCACCAACTGATCGTGGCTCAGCGCGCTCATGTCCTCGAAGGTGCGCACGAAGCGCCCGTCCTTGAACACCGTGACCGCATTGCAGATACGGAACACTTCTTCCATGCGGTGGGAGACATAGAGCACCACTTTGCCCTCATCGCGCAGGCGCGTGATGATCGCCATCAAGCGATCAATCTCACGCGCCGACAGGCTGCTGGTCGGCTCATCGAAGGCAATCACATGGGCGCCACGGGACAGCGCCTTGGCGATTTCCACCAATTGGCGCTGGCCCAGGGACAGGCGCCCGAGCTTTTCCTGGGGATCGATTTCATCGGCCAGGCCCTTGAGGCACGCCAGCGCCTGCTGGCGCAGCACACCGCGGTTGACCACGCCAAAACGCGACGGTAGATGCCCGAGGAACAGGTTTTCGGCCACGGTCATTTCCGGCACCAGGTGCAGCTCCTGATGGATCACCGCCACGCCGCTGGCAATGCTGTCGGCGGCGTTCTTGAAGGCCATGACCCGCTCGCCGATCTGCACCGTGCCGCTGCTGGGAATATAGGCGCCGCCGAGGATCTTCAGCAGCGTCGATTTACCCGCACCGTTCTCGCCCATGAGGGCGTGCACTTGCCCCGGGTGCGCGGTGAAGCTGATGCCATCGAGCGCCTTGACCCCAGGGAAGGTTTTGCCGATACCGTCAAAACGCAGGGCCGCAGCGGTCATTTCCACAGCCCGATCTTGGTCAGTTCTTCCTGGAAATTGGCACGGGTGATCAGGGTCACTTCGTCCATCGCGGTGTACTTCGGCGGTTCAGTGCCTTTGGTGACCCACTCGTACATCATCAGAGCGGTGTTGTAGCCCTCGATATGCGGGCTTGGCAGCATCGAGCCGAAGAAGCCGCTGTCGGCTTTCTTCAATTCGCCGATGGCGTCGGTGCCATTGATGCCGATGCCGATCACGTTGGCGGCCTTGAAGCCGGCGCTTTCAGTGGCACGTACGCCACCGAGCACGGTGTTGTCGTTCATGCCGCCGATGATCAGGTTTTTCGCGCCGCTGGGCAGCTTGACCAGGGCCGAATTAGTGGCGTCCATGCTGCCGGGCACGTCGAGGGTTTTAAGCGCGGCGGTGAGGATATGGTCCTTGGGAATGCCGGCTTCTTCCAGAGATTTGATCGAGCCGTCGGTGCGTTTCTTGCCGGTGTCGAGTTCGTTGAAGGTGTTGATTACCGCGTAGGTGTCCTTCCAGTCCCAGCCGCGTTTTTTCGCTTCGGCGGCCATGGCGGCGCCCTGTTTCTGGCCCACTTCAAACGCGGCCATGCCCAGGTACGGCACGTCTTCCATGAAGTTGCCCTTGGCGTCGACGAAGCGGTCGTCCACGGCCATCACTTTGAGGCCGTTGACCTTGGCCTTGGCGACGATGGCCGGGCCGAGGGACACATCCGGCGGGCAGATCACAAAGCCCTTGGCGCCGTTGGCGGCCAGGCTGTCGATGGCCGACAGGGTTTTCTCGCCATCCGGCACGGCGATCTTGATCACGGTGAAACCGTG
>NZ_CVTO01000083.1:0-5097 GCF_900004715.1 Pseudomonas sp. 24 E 13 | reverse complement strand
ACCGAAGTGGCGGGGCAGTCGGCCAAGGTCATCGTGGCCAACCCGTACGGCGTGACCTGCGCCGGTTGCGGCTTTATCAACACGCCCAACGTCACCCTGACCACCGGCAAACCCATCATCGACCCGACCGGCCAGTTGAAAAGCTACCAGGTCGATGGCGGCGCGGTGACCATCGACGGCGAAGGCCTGAACGCCAGCAACGTCGACCGCTTCGACATCATCACCCGCTCGGCCAAGATCAACGCACAAATCAACGCCCGCGAACTCAACGTCATCGCCGGGCGCAACGACGTCGATGCACAAAGCCTGAAAACCACCGCCCGCGCCGATGACGGCAGCGCCAAACCCGAGCTGGCGATCGACTCGTCGGCCTTGGGCGGCATGTATGCCGGCGCGATCAAATTGGTGGGCACCGAGGCCGGTGTGGGCGTGAAGCTCGACGGCACCCTGGCGGCCAGTGGCGGCGATATACAGCTCGACGCCAATGGGCGCCTGAGCATGGCGCAGACCGCTGCCAGCGGCGCAATTAATGTCAAAGCCGCCAGCCTTGACGCCCAGGGACCGATTTATGCCGGTACCGCCCTGGAGGTGCAAACCCAGGGCGATCTCAACAGTCGCAAAAGCCTGGCCGCACGTGACCGCATTGCGCTGTCCAGCGGCGGCACGCTGACCAACGCAGACATCATCGAAGCCGGCGTCAACGCCGATAACACCCGCAACACCACAGGCGACGTCAGCCTGCGCGGCCAGGCCATCAACAACAACGGCGCCAGCGTGATCGCCAGCCGCAGCTTGAGCGTCGATTCCCAGGCCTTGAACAACCAGGGCGGCACCCTCAGCGCCCGGCAAGGCGCCCGCGTGACGGCGGCGGCCGTCGATAACCGCAACAACGGACGAGTCCTCAGCAACACCGCGCTGGCTATCGACGCCGGCGCGCTGCAGAACGGCCAGGGCGGATTGATCGCCAGTAACGGGCCGCTGACTGCCACGCTGGGCACGGTGCAAAATACCGGCGGCGAAATCTCCAGCCTGGACACTGCCAACCTGACGGTGACCACCCTGGACAACGTCGCGGGCCTGGTCACGGCGGGCAAGGCGTTGAGCCTCAACGCCGGCACGCTCGACAACCAGAACGGGCGCGTCACCAGCCAGGGCGTTCTTCACCTCACCGGTAATCGCCTGGACAACCGCCAGAAAGGCCTGGTCGCCAGCACCGGCGGCGTGCAGATCGACGTCGCCAACATCGACAACCGCAACGGCGAGCTCTCCAGCCGTGCGGGCGTGGCGGTGAACGGCACGCAACTGGATAACAGCGATGGCGGCCTGGTAGTGGCCGGCACTGGGCTGAACCTGAACGTCGATCAATTGCTCAACCGCAACCAGGGCCTGATCAGCAGCGAAGGGCTGCTCACCGTGACCACGGGCACCCTGGTCAACCGTGGTGGCGCGCTCTCCAGCGCCGGCCCGCTGAGCATCGGCGCCCGTGACGCGGTGGACAACCAGGGCGGGCGCCTGGTGACTGACGGCACCCTGACCCTGACCAGCGCAAGCGTCGACAACAGCCAACAAGGCACCCTGAGCGCGCGCCAGGCCGCGCACATCAGCACCGCCGACCTGAACAACCAGCAAGGCGGGCAGATCACCAGCGCGCAGGCCCTGACCCTGGACCTCAACCGTGGTCAGTTCAACAACCAGAGCGGGCTGATCAACGCGCCGTTGCTGATGCTCAACAACCTCAAGGATGTGCATAACCAGGGCGGCGAGATTTCCAGCAGCCAGGCCTTCACACTCACCGCCGACAACCTCGATAACAGCAGCGGCAAACTGCTGAGCAACGCCGCCCTGACTCTGCGCATCGGCCAGGCCCTGGCTAACGTCAAGGGTATGATTGCTGCGGCTGCGGTTGACGCAAGCGCCGCCAGCCTGGACAACAGCGGCGGCACCCTCACCAGCCGTGGCGACACCCTGCTCAACGTGAGCGGCCCATTGGCCAACCAGGCCCAGGGCCTGATCAACGCAGCCAACCTTCTGAGCATCAATACCGCGAGCCTGGCCAACCAGAACGGCTCGCTGCTGGGCAGCGCGATTGCCCTGGACTTCGGCACCGCCACCGGCGACCTGAACAACACCGGTGGCCTGATCACCACCGCCGGCAACCTGAGCATCAACCACCTGCGTGACCTCGGCAACCAGGGCGGCGAACTCTCCAGCGCGCAAACCCTGAACCTCAAAGGCCGCACGTTGAATAACAGCAACGGCAAGCTGATCAGCAATAACCTGTTGGTGCTCAATGCCGAAAACCTGATCAACCAGAATGGCCTGATGTCCGGCTGGCAGGGTTTGACGGTCAGCGGTGCGAACCTGGATAACCGTAACGGCGGCACCTTGTCGAGCCGATACGGCGACCTCAATGCCACGCTGACCGCCAGCCTGCTCAACAGCGCAGGCGGCGCGTTGGTCAGCCAGAAAGCCTTGACCGTCAACGCGGGCGAACTGGACAACAGCAGCAAAGGCGTACTTTCCAGCGCGGCCGGGCAGACGCTGACCGTCGGCGGCTTGCTGAACAACGCCCACGGCGGCGTGATCGACAGCGGCGCGGCCTTGGGCCTGAACACGCAAAACCTGGACAACAGCGCCGGCAGTATCAGTGGCGGCACCGCCACCACCCTCGACCTGCTCGCCACCCTGACCAACACCAACGGCAAACTGGCCAGCGGCGGCCCACTGCTGATCAGCCGCGCGGCGCAGATCAACAACCAGGGTGGCCAGATCGCCAGCCAAGGCTTGTTGACCCTGCTGACCGGCGGCCTGGACAACCGCAACCGTGGCACCCTGGCCGCCAACGAACGCTTGAGCCTGACCGCCGGCGGCCTGGTGCAGAACGGCAACGACGGCTTGATCTACAGCCAGAACGCCGACCTGCTGCTCAGCGCCAACCGCCTGGACAATGGCAAAGGCACCGTGCAAAGCCAGGGCGCCATGACCGCCAACGTGGCCGACACGCTGGATAACCAGAGCGGCAAACTGATTGCCCAGGCCGGTGACTTGCATGTCAACGCGGCCAGCCTCGACAACCGTGGCGGCACCCTCGCCAGCCTCAAGGCCGCACTGCAAACCCAAGTGGTCGGCGTGCTGCGCAACGGTTACGACCTTAATAACAACCGCCAGGGCGGCGTGATGCAGGGGCAAAGCCTCAACCTGCAAGCCGGCAGCGTAGACAACTACGGCGGGCGCATCGCGGCGCAGGGCGGCAACGCGTTGGTCACCACCGGCAATTTCGACAACCGCAACGGCGGGCTCTATGCCAAAGGCCTGATGCGCGTGGTCGGGCATGACTTCGATAACAGCGGCGACAACGATGGCCAGATCGCCGGCCAACAGATCGACCTGGATCTCAGCGGCGCGTTGAATAACCGCCTGGGCATCATCGAAAGCGAATCCACCCTCAAGGTCCGCGCCGCCAGCCTGGACAACCAGACCGGTCGCCTGCGCGCACTGGGTAACAGCGGCACCACCGAGTTCGCCATTGGCGGGCTGTTCGACAACCGCAACGGCGTGCTGGAAGCGGCCAACACCAACCTGACCCTGGACGCCGACCGCCTGCAGAACCTCGGCGGCAATGTGCTGCATGTGGGCACCGGCACCTTCGGCATCGCGCCGCGCAATCTCAACGATGTAGGCGGCAGCCTGGTCACCCGTGGCGACCTGACCATCGCCCAGGACACCTGGACCAACAGCAGCGTGATCCAGGCCGGGCAACTGACCGTCAACGTCAACAGCCTCGAACAGACCGCGACCGGTCAATTGCTCGGCGCCCGGCGCTTTATCGGCAGCGGTGGCAACTGGTCCACCAACGGCCTTATCGCCAGCGACGGCGACCTTGACCTGAGCCTGAGCGGCGCGCTGAACAGCAGCGGGCGCATCAGCAGCCTGGGCAAACTGAACCTGACCGCCGCCCAGGCCAACTTGAGTGACACCGCCAGCATCGCCGGCGGTGGCGTGACCCGCGCCACCCTCAGCGGCACCCTGAACAACCGCGGCCGCCTGACCTCGGCCACCGACCTGCTGATCAACGCGGGCGCGCTCAACAACTTCGCCACGCTCGGCAGCGGGCAAACGCTCACGGTCAACACCGGCGCATTGCTCAACGACCACGGCCTGATCTTCAGCGGCGCCGACATGAGCCTGCGCGTGGCGTCGCTGAACAACAGCTACGGCGACCTCTACAGCATGGGCAACCTGAGTGTCGATCGCGACGGCAAGGGCGGCCTGGCCGACAGCATTATCAACAGCTCATCGAGCATGCAGAGTGATGGTGACCTGACCCTCACCGCCGCCACAATCAAGAATGAACGTGCGGTACTGACCGTCAACGATGCGGGTGTCTACACCGCCTCGGCCACCGAGGGCGCGTGCATCAAGTACGTCAACGCCGGTGACTGCAAAGCAGGCGGCACCCCGCGCAACTACGTGTGGGAGTTGCTGACCCGCGACAAGCTGGAAGTGACCGCCGCCAGTGCCGGTTCGAGTATCACCGCCGGGCGCAACATGACCCTGGCGGGTGGCGACCTGCTCAACAGCAGCAGCTCGATCGCGGCCGGCGGTAACTTCACCGCGCGCCTGAACAACCTGGTCAACACCGGCATCGAAATCGGCGAGACCGAGACCTATCGTCTTTTCACGTCAGAGCGCACCAAGCACCCTGGACGCTGGTTCGATGCAGCCGCCGCACTCACCAACAAATACTGGTACAAAAGCGCCGGTTACAACCCCAATGACCTCGGCGGCCTTGAGGCCACGGTGGCCAACTTCATCGGCATGATGGAGATCGAGCGCACCCAGTTCGGCAAAGTCACCAAAATCGCCAGCGATGATCAGCGTTACGCTGCCGTGATTCAGGCTGGCGGCGCGGTGGACGTCAAGGCGCAGGCCGGTATCGACAACAGCGTGGTGCGCCCGGGTTACACCTACATCGGGGCGGGTGCAAAAACCACCACCGGCGCAACCGGCGCCAGTGCCGCCAACGGTTACTCGACCCGCGTCACCCTCAACGCGCAATTGCCTGCGGACCTGGCCCAGCAGCAGATCAACCCGCTG
>NZ_CVTO01000091.1:0-9435 GCF_900004715.1 Pseudomonas sp. 24 E 13 | reverse complement strand
GCAGACAAAATCACCGCCACCGTGGGTCGCGACCTCACGCTGCAAAGCCTGCAGGACACCGATAACTACAAGTCCAAGCAAACGGATGTCAGTGGAGGCGTCAGCTTCGCCATCATCGGCACCGGTGGCAGTGCAAACCTGAGCATCAGCAAAAGCAAGATCGACTCCAAATACCAGAGTGTGCAGGAGCAGACCGGCCTGTTCGGCGGCAAGGGCGGCTACCAGATTGATGTGGGCAACCATACGCAACTCGATGGCAGCGTGATCGCCAGCACGGCTACGCCGGACAAAAACCGCCTGAACACCGGTACGCTGGGATGGAGCGTTTTAAAGAACAAGGCTGAGTACACAAGCCAATTGCAGAGCGCCAGCATCAGCAGTGGCAGCGATGGCACCAACGCGTTCATCAGCAATATGCCCACCGGCAGCTTGGTCGGATTCAACCACGGCGACAGCGACAGCGGCACCACGTCCTCGGCCATTTCCAACGGCACCCTCAACATCCGCGACCCTGCCAAACAGCAGCAGGACGTGGCAACGCTGAGCCACGATGTTGAACACGCCAACGGCGCCATCAGCCCCATCTTCGATAAGGAGAAAGAGCAGAAACGGCTGCGGCAGGTGCAGTTGATTGCGGATATTGGCACTCAGACGGTAGACATCGTTCGGACTCAGGGTCAGATCGATGCCGATAAAGAAGCGCGTGCTGAACTTGATAAGCGTGGCATCAAAGAGCCTGGAAAGGATGCCAAAAAAGAGGACGTCGACGCCTACAAGAAAAAACTGATCGCCACTGACGCTTATAAACGAATCATGGCCGACTACGGGGTCGGCGGTAATTACCCGCGTGTAGCACAGGCGGTGACAGCAGCATTGCAAGGGCTGGTTGGGGGCGATATTGGCTCCGCTATTGCGGGGGCGTCGTCTCCTTACTTGGCACAAGTGATCAAGAAAACCACCGGGGACAACGATGCGCTGAATACTATGGCGCATGCGGTATTGGGTGCCGTGGTGGCACAGGCCCAAGGCAACTCGGCGCTGGCAGGCGGTGCCGGGGCAGTGACGGGCGAATTGATCGCCCATCAACTGTACCCAAACACTAAAACGGCGGATCTGACGCAGGAGCAGAGAGAGACGGTGGTTGCGCTGTCCGGTTTGGCCGCTGGGCTGGCTGGGGGGATTGCAGGTGGTGACCTGAGTGGGGCAGTGACCGGCGCGCAAGCGGGCACTAATGCCGTCCAGAACAACTATCTGAGCAAGGCGCAGAAGGCTCAGAGAGACAAGGAAATGAGTGAGTGTCCGACGTTGGTCTGCAGTACAGGCACAGCTACGAAGTGGACAGCGATCGACATCGCGCAGGATGCCAGCTTTACACTCGGTACTGCCGCTGGCGCTGTTCTGGGGCTGAACGACACCGTTGATGGCATCGTCCGCACCGCAGGCAACCTCAAGGCGACCTATGCGGCGCTGAAAGCTGTAGTGGAGAGCGGTGGTGTTTGGGACGCGGTCAAGCAGCCGTATATTGATCGCATCGATCGACTGCAAGCGCAGTATGAAGAAGCCGGGCCCAGTGGCTCTTATAACGCCGGGGTTGAAACTGGAAGGCTGATCAGCGATATGGCTGCGGTCCTTTCAGCTGGCGGTGGGCTGGTGAAGGGTGGCGCCTTGCTGGCGGAGAAGGTTACGGCTAAGGTCGCTGCTCGAATAGAGTTGGGGGGGGCGAAGGCAACTCCTTCAGGGCTGGTTTCTGGAGAAACTGGCTTTGTAGATGCTGGTAAGGCTGCTGCTAACGATGCGGATTTCGCGCCTCCAAAAGAAATTCCAGAAAGCAGCTACCCTTCGCTGGCCAGGCCAAGTCCAAATGCCCCAAGCAACGTAATTCTCGGCGAGCTTGACTCACTTGGTCGACCTACTGGAGTTACAGCAGTCCTTAGGGAGGATTCATTGGGAGGCGGTTCAAGCGCTAATCCAGCAATTCGACCTCCAGGTTTTGAAGGGCAGCCTGCTAACCATGCACGAGGACATTTGCTAGCAAATTCACTAGGGGGGGCTGGTGATGATGCAAGAAATTTGGTGACACTTTTCCAGCGCAACGCAAATCATCCAAATATGAGTTCATTTGAGCGTCAAGTCAGGAGCGCGGTGCAGAGTGGTGAAACCGTAAGCTATAGGGCGGTGCCTATTTACACGGGTACAAATCCAATGCCAACCGGTGTAACGTTATCTGCTCGTGGATCAGGCGGTTTGACTCTTGATGTATCAATCCCAAACGTGAGTGGAGTTAAGTAGGAATGATAAATAAGCTGATTAGTCTTCTTTCGCCACCCTCTCAGCGAATCTTCGATAACACGGCTTGGGCGAACTTTGAATCTGAGGGAAATCCACGATTGCCGAATGATTTCAAACAATTAATATCAATTTACGGATGTGGGTCGGTAGACGATTTTTTATGGATTCTAGATCCATTTTCAAAAAATCCAAACTTGAATTTTGAAAAAAGCAAATACTTTATAGATGCATACGCTGTAATGAGGCAGGAGTTTTCGTCGGACTATCCGAGACCAGCTTACCCTGCGGAAGGTTCTTTTCTTCCTTGGGCGGTAACGGATAATGGAGAAACTCTTGTTTGGTTAGTCAATGGAGAACCAGAGTCATGGAAAGTTGCAATTCATAGCTCGGATCAGGGGGCGGAGGAGGTCTACAATTTTGGCTGTGTTGAGTTTCTTTTAAAGTTGCTTAGCAGAGATATTTCGTCAAAAATTTTGCCTAGTCAGTTTCCCCCTGATGATCTAGATAATCATTTCTTTAGGATTGCTGATTAGGTTTATAAGGAGGGAGTAGGGGTTGAGGGAGAAGGAAATAGGGGGCAGACCACGGTTTGCGTTTTTTAGAGTTCAGTGAAGTTGCTCTTTAAAAATATGGTTTATTTTTGGCGAAATAGGGTAGGCCACATTTTTGCGTTTTTAGAGGTTAGTAGAGTTGCTCTTTTAAATAGAAGAATAGTGGTCTGACCCTGAGGGATCCCCGATTTTTCTTACGAAAAATCAAGAAGTTGGGGGTCTGGAAATCGGGGTCAGACCACGTTTTACGTTTTTTAGAGTTCAGTGGAGTTGCTCTTTAAAAATATGGTTTATTTTTTGGAAAAATAGGGTAGACCACGGTTTAGCGTTTTTAGAGCTGCTCTTTTAAAGCATGATTTGTTTTTTGTAATTATTTTATTTCGTCGGCCTAGTGATCGACGGCTAAGCTGTAAGCTCTTATACAGTTAGAGGTTTATATGGCTCGCCGTCCCAGGGTTTTACTGCCGAATATCCCGTTGCATATTATTCAGCGGGGAAACAATCGGGCCGCTTGTTTTTATGCAGATAAAGACTATATTTTTTACATTGATACATTAGCCGAGCTTGCTGAGCTGTACGGTTGTAAAGTTCACGCATTGTGCTTGATGACAAATCATGTTCATTTATTGTTGACTCCCACCTGCTGCGCGGGGGGTAGCCTACTTATGAAGGGGCTGGGGCAGCGCTACGTTCAATATGTCAATCGAACATATCAACGAACGGGCACGTTGTGGGAAGGCCGCTTTCGCTCCTGTTTGGTTCAACAAGAAAACTATGTTTTAGCTTGCTATCGATATATCGAAATGAACCCGGTCAGAGCGGGTATGGTTGCTCATCCGGGCGACTATCGCTGGACCAGCTATAGGGCAAACGCACAGGGCGAGCTGTCAGGCTTTATAAGCCCGCATGCGGTTTATAGCGAATTAGGTAGCGGCAGCGCGCAACGAGCCGAAGCTTACCGGTCTATATTCCATGATCGACTTTCACCTGGGCTGATAGAGCAAATTCGATCTTCTACAAACGGTAATTATGTTTTGGACGATCAGAAGTTTGCGTCCGAGATCGCGCACGCGTTAGGTAAAAGAGTTTCGCAGGGTGTGTCAGGACGCCCAAAAAAGTATGAGTTAAAAGAATAGAAGAATAGTGGTCTGACCCTGAGGAATCCCCGCAATTCCGAAGGCGCCAATGATCTGGTGGGGCTGAATCGCGACACTGCCAATGCCAATCAGAAACTCGACCGGCCTGATGAAAAGGCCATGCAGGAACGTATCGACCTAATCCAAAGCTCGGCGCAGTTGGCCAGTGGGGTGATCAGTGCGGTAGGCAGGGCGAAGGCCGATGAGGCCAAGAAGCTTGGGCAGGCGGCGAAGGAACAAGCGGACGCAGGCGCGCCTGGTGCTGCTGATACCGCCCGTGCCGCCGATCTGGCTTATTCGGAAGCCAAGCGCTGGCAGTTCGGCGGCGACAAGAAAATGATGGCGGATATCGCGACGGGACTGATCGCCGCAGGCCTTGGTGGCGCGCCCGTCGGTACGACAGTCGGTATCGTTGCCAATACCGCTTCCAGCGAGATCTTCAAGCGAGTGGGTGATTACGCCGAGGCGCAATCCCTGAACCCGAAATCGGACGCGGCAACCCGAGCTGCATGGGCAGAAGGTGGAGCAGCACGCGTCATGTTGCACGCTTTGGCAGGTGCCGCCATGGGGTTGTCCAGCGGCAGAGTGGAAAGTGGCGCGTTGGGGGCCGGTGCTTCTGCTGCGTTGATGCCCTCGATTGCAAAGGCGCTGGAAAACAGCAAATTATCTGAGGCCAGCCAGGACAACATCGCGGCGTTGGTTGCGACCGGGATAGGCGCTGGAGCAGGCGCTGGGAATGGCATCGGCGGCGCGGCTGTCGGGAGTGGGACAGGTTACGGCGTCGAAGTATTCAATCGCCAACTTCACCTGACCCAAGAAGTGCCAATTCTCAAGAAGAAAGCCGAAGAGCTAGAGAAAACACAGGGCAAGCCAAAGTCGGATGCCTTGTGGGAAGACTTGCTGCGTATGGCGGCAGGATCCAAGGTCGATGCCGTCGAAAACGCCCGTTTGGATGCGCTGGAAAAGAACTGGGGCAACGACCCGACGCGGGATTGGCTTGATCGTGATTTGGCGATTGCCAGAGGCGCTATTCAAGAATTGGCGGACAAGAAAATTCCATTAACGTGGAAAGACGGCACTGCAATTATCGCCAACGGCTCTGCGGTTTATGCGTTCAACTCGACTAAAGAGCAGTTTGTAGACACAAGCTTGTTTAATGGTACAGGCGCCGGCCTTTATGGCGAATTGCGCTTGACTGACAAATGGGCTCAATACGGTCGGGAGCAGGCAGATGCTCATGCGACAGAGGTCATTAACGTCTCGACCAACGACCTGGCTTCAAAAGACTCAATGTCGAGGCTGTTGGTATTAGCCAGGAAATCGGCAGAGCCGGTGACGGTGGTTGACGATACGTTGCTTTCGCTCACGGGTGTACGTGTGGGAGCGAAAATTTCAGAGATCGTTGCCGCTGCGTTGGCGAAAAGGAAGGTGGCGACGGAGGAGTCGGGTGAGTTTTTAGCCCAGGGTGCGAAAGGGTTCACTGAACTTTCGAGTCAGGCTCGTCGTTATCTTAAAGATCTCGAAGCGCAGACCGGATTTAAAGTAACAGATGAACAACGTGCTAATCTCGCCAACATTTTGCGCGAGCAAGAATTCACCAAGCTTTCTCCGGAACTATCTGACATTAATAGGAAGCAATTCAATAAAGTGAAGAATGATTTGATCAGTCAGTGGGAGGCCAATACAGGCCAAATGTGGCCGCGCTATACTGAGGACGTTGTTGCTAAGAATGGCCTGACAGTGTCACGAAAGGCGGGTCAACCTTTCGATGCGCATCATATTATTGAAAACAGCTTTGGGGGGCCTAATGAATGGTGGAACATGCACCCTGCTAGATTCCCGGATCAGCACCAAGGTGGTATCCATCGCGCCGGAAGCGTAGCGCGAGAAATTTTCTCAGACAAAAAATAGAGAGGCGATGATGGAGAACTTTGAAGTTTTGATGCGAGAGAAGAAAGATGAGCATTTGTTGGATGGATTAGCTGTTGTGGATGATGCAGTTTTACATGCTATCAAAAAAGATTTTCAGAATGTTCCCGAAGATTACTTGGTATTTTTAAAAGAGTTTGGAGCTGGGGAGATTGACTATGCAGGTATCATGCTTTACAGCGGTTTTTTAGAGGCTGAAGAGATTTTTGATGCAGGTGATGCGAACGCTTTCCGGGATATTCGATTTTTCGGAGATGACATGCAGGGCCGATGCTTCGGCTTCGATACGAGCCAGAGCTGGTCTATAGTCGAAGTGGATTCTTCGGACATGAGTGTTAGAAAGTTATGTGATGAATTTTCTTATTTTGTATATGATTTACTAAGTTGATGTGGTGTGCCTAGTAAAGGTGGAAATCCGAGTTTGGATAAAGGGGTGAAAGGGAAGCAGATATATTTAGTTGGGATTTAATAGATTTACCCTTTTAAACTCAATGGAAATCGGGGTCAGACCACGTTTTTGAGACCACGTTTTGTTTTAGTTTCTGTGGGGCAAGCTTGGAACATTACGCTCTTTAAAAACTAGCTTTTTTATTTTCATTTGCTTGACGTTTTTTAAGCAAGGCGGTTATAAAATTTTCAATGGTGGTCTGACCACTATTTCCTAAACTAAAAATCCTCATGGCAAACTCCCTAGTGTCACCGATCTCGAATCACTTGGTGTGCGAGTAATAAGGGGCGGAGCTTCAGATTTCCGCTTCTCGACACATATGCTCCTTCGAACTGATGGCAGCAAAATTCAAAATCTCGACAGCATGAAAACCATTATTCTGGAGAAGATCAAATGATAGTAAACATAGATTTTGACTCTCTGGTTACCTTTGACTGTACTTACGGGGCTTGGGATTTTGAGAGTGGGAAGCCTAGGGTTCGGTCAAAGAAGTATTCAATGAGATTCCTGGCGGGTACGGGTCGGCTATCTACAGTGGTGCGGATTTCGCATTGTCACTAGGCTCAGGCTTCGTTAAGGTTCCGCTTAAAATGGGCCTCAAGGATAGCCTCAATAAAAAGGATTCAATATTCGGCGTCACCGTGCACAGCTTCGACAACAACAAGTTCATGTTTTTGGCAAGGCAGCACCTTACGGGACAGCGCTGGGAGCGTACCTGAAGTCTGTTGCTGATAAAGGGTATACGTTTTACGAGGAGGCTTCGGGTGAGAAGAAATAAATGGATCGGTGGGTTTTTCTTATCCATCTCACTGTTTTCCATGATTCTGGCGGCTAGCCTGCTACTTGCGATGATCATCGCTGCGGTGATTTCACTCGCCCTGCGCACTGACTCGCCTTGGGTATACAACTGGATCGGCTTTCCCCTTACGTTTGTATTCGCGGCGTATTGGATCCTCACTCGATGGACGTATGTGAAGTCTTACATATCCGGTAATGGGGAAATGTAGTGACCCCCTGCGATAAACCCCGACAGGTGCACTGCCGGGTATCTTTACCTGCTCAAGGACGATCAATGAAACCCTGAGAAAAGGCCCTGGCCGATAGCGATCTGTCGCCTGCTGATCAAAAAGCCATAGCCTCCTTGATTGCTAAAGGTGTGGGCGGCGCCGTGGGCTCAGGTGATGGTGTGACAGGTGGGGTAGTTGCCGGCGGTACAGCGTTTGCGGTCGACAAATACAACCGCTCAGTTGCACCCTGAAGAGAAAGCATTCGCGCTAGAGCTGGCCAAAAAGAGTAATGGCAAGTTCACCGCTGAGCAGATTGAGGCGCAGATGCGGCTGTCTTTTGTAAAAGGCACGGACATCACGCCGGCTACTGATAGGGTCGCTTCAGGCAGCGGTATTTATGGTCCCGCCGGTAATTGGATGCACATGGGCGATGGCAAGACCTCTGTGCAGATGTTTGAGAAGGCGGACCAGCAGGTTATCGCCTACATCAAGGAAAACACTCTGCCAGGCGGTCTACAGCTATGCGCGAGGCGCCAGGGTGGCCATCGCGCCGGGCGGCATGAGTAAGGATGCCGACCCGGAGTGGCGAGGGGCGTTGGCCGGCTTCGCCCTGTTTTTATACGGTGTCGTATTTTTTTGAGTTTTTGACCCTTGCATGGCCCATGTATCTACACGGAAAACCCTTATGAAAAAAGTTGCCTTTATCCTCTCGGCCCTGATCCTCGCGGGCTGTCACTCCAATGTTCGCGACTCGTCGTCTAGCCTGCTCAAAGACGGCGTGCAGTTGCAGCAGAACAAGGTCGTGGCCGATGCCGAGCAAGCCAAGGTGATCATGCGGGCCACCTGTTTCACCTACCCTGTGCAGTTCTCCGTGCGCCGTGGCGGTGATGCCGATCAGCGGCCGGAGATCCTCGGCACGGTGGTAGATTCGGGCCGGGGCAAGGTGTTCGGCTGGATCGCCAAGATGAGTGAGGTTGCCAAAAGCGCGGCGGTCAAGCGCTTCCCGCAGTTGGAAGTGTTGGCTGATCCGGGGCAGACAATCGAGGTATTGGGCGAGTCGCGGGTGTATGACTCGAACTACTACCGCTACGCCGAAAAAATTGTCTACGCCTGCGGCCCTATGAGCTCGGCGTTCAAGCCGCAGAAGCAGAAGATTTACCTGGTGGAGTTCGTGATCGTCGGCGCGGGCTGTGAGCAGCATGTGTATGACATCACCGATCCCGCGCAGCGTATTCCCGTCCTCGAAAGGGAATAGGGGTCAGACCACGTTGTTGCGTTTTTTAGAGTCCAGCAAAGTTGCTCTTTAAAAATATGATTTATTTTTTGTAGAAGAATAGTGCTCAGCCCCCTATTTTGTTGGACGCCGGCAAACAGGTCAGCCTGATCAGCGGACGAGACACTGCCCTCAAAGGCGCGCAAGTCAGCGCAGACAAAATCACCGCCACCGTGGGTCGCGACCTCACGCTGCAAAGCCTGCAGGACACCGATAACTACAAGTCCAAGCAAACGGATGTCAGTGGAGGCGTCAGCTTCGCCATCATCGGCACCGGTGGCAGTGCAAACCTGAGCATCAGCAAAAGCAAGATCGACTCCAAATACCAGAGTGTGCAGGAGCAGACCGGCCTGTTCGGCGGCAAGGGCGGCTACCAGATTGATGTGGGCAACCATACGCAACTCGATGGCAGCGTGATCGCCAGCACGGCTACGCCGGACAAAAACCGCCTGAACACCGGTACGCTGGGATGGAGCGTTTTAAAGAACAAGGCTGAGTACACAAGCCAATTGCAGAGCGCCAGCATCAGCAGTGGCAGCGATGGCACCAACGCGTTCATCAGCAATATGCCCACCGGCAGCTTGGTCGGATTCAACCACGGCGACAGCGACAGCGGCACCACGTCCTCGGCCATTTCCAACGGCACCCTCAACATCCGCGACCCTGCCAAACAGCAGCAGGACGTGGCAACGCTGAGCCACGATGTTGAACACGCCAACGGCGCCATCAGCCCCATCTTCGATAAGGAGAAAGAGCAGAAACGGCTGCGGCAGGTGCAGTTGATTGCGGATATTGGCACTCA
>NZ_CVTO01000068.1:0-4067 GCF_900004715.1 Pseudomonas sp. 24 E 13 | reverse complement strand
ATGAACGAACTTGCGCTTCCAGATCGGGCGTAAATCCTGTTGTTTCATCAGCCGACGGACCTTGTGCCGCCCAATGGATACGCCATCGCTACGCAGTGCTTTCATCACCCGACGACTGCCATAACAGTGCTCATTGGTCATGAACGTAGCTTTGACCTGAGCTGCAACCGGACAGACAGCTTTTGGCTTAAAAGACCGCTGACGAGCTTCATAGAACCCCGAACGGCTGATCCGCAAAACCCGGCAGATACGTATTACCGGGTAGGCCTTGCATTGCATTTGGTGAACCAATTGGTGGATCACTTCAATTCGCGGGCAAAGAAGGCCGTAGCTTTTTTTAATATATCGTTGTCAGTCTTCAGCTCGCGGATCTGCTGCTCAAGCTGACGAATACGCTGTTGCTCGCTGGTTAACGGTTTACCAATCCCTGTACCACCTAACTGCTCGGCTTGGTACTGCTGGACCCAGCGGCGCACGGCAGTATCACTCAAGTCTAAATCGGTACAAACGGAGTTCACGCTCAGGCCTTGGTCAACAATCATCTTGCAGACTCTTAGCTTGAAAGCGGCGTCGAATTTTCTGTACTTCTTGGTCATGGAATACTCCTCAATAGGTGTAGTTTCACCTATTGAGGTGTCCGGGACTATTAGACCAGCTCAAGCTGACACACCGCTATCGGGAGCAAGCCCCCTCCCACCTTTTGACCGATGTCGGCTTAGAGAATGGTGCTGTCTTCGGTGGCATACATCCACCGCAACAACGAATGCCGTCCGCTGATGCCCAGTTTGATCGCCGCGCGCTTGAGGTAGCTCTCGATGGTGTTGACCTTCAGCGCCAACTGTTCGGCCAACTCCGGCGCGGTGCGCCCGGCCAGCAGGCCTACGCACACTTCCAGTTCACGGTTGGACAGGGTCAACCCCGATTGCACGAGGCGCTCCTGAATGCGCCGCCGCAAGGTCTCGATGCCCTGGTTCTGTGGTTCCTGCGGCGTATTGCCTGGGGGGCATGGCTGGATCGCGCTGATGTGGTTTTCCACCATGGGCAGCAGCAGCGTGGAGAAATCCTCCAGCATGCTGCGCTCTTGCGCCGAGAAGGTTTCGGACTGGTGCGAGCGGTACACCGACAGCACATACCGCACATCGTCCTTACGGCGGGTGAGGTGCAGCTGGGCGGCCGGTTGCTCTTCGCCCAGCGCCACTGCCGAGTCGGTATAGACCGGGCTGATCCTGCGGCGAGTGTGGCCGGCGGCACTCACTCGCAGTTGCGTGATATGGGTGGCGTCCACTGCCAGTTGGGTGAGGATCAGGTCATGCAGCATACGTGGGAAGTGGCGACTGCCGGTGCTGGCGATGACCTTGCCTATACGTGGGAACAGGTGTGAGTTCATCAATTCGTCCATGAGTTTCGAGTGCAGGTATTCGGTCTTATAGCGACGGGGATTAAGAGACTAGCCAATGCGAATAACCTGCAGTGATAGTGCTGCCCGCCGAGACGTATGCTAGTACAGCCTGACCAAAGGGTGGGGATTCAATCATTAAAAAAGCAGATTAAAAGCGCATAACGACCTTTGCGCCTGATTTCGTGGCCGGCACAAGGATGTCGCCTACAGCTTCAGTGGTCGATGCCCAAGCCAGTTTCCGCAGGCGGCTATCCAGGAGGGCGAAGCAACGGGCAGCTTGTCGAGCTGAGGGCGCTCAAGATGGAACTCCAGCCAGATAGGAGTGTGCGTATGAATACGGTTGCCTCTCGTCCCAGTGATGCGTTGCGGCTCATCGAAGCCTTCCGGCACCGAGATGATCGCGGCGGTGACATCCGCCATAACGGTTTGCCCTCCAAGTCTGCCGAAGACGCGGCCTTGCACCTCTGGCGAAAGAGCCCGGGGTGGCTGGACAAGAACGGCGATGGCCGCCATGACGTGACCTACGAATTTCGTACCCCGCCCGTTGACAAGGACGCAAGGCAGTTCAACAAAACCGGTTTCACCCACGTTCTTGAAAACCAGCGCCAACAGACGCGGGCCAGCCTGCAGAGCATTGCCGATGTTGCCAACCTCAGGTTTACCGAAGGGCCGAGAGCCGCAGGCAGCGAAGGCCACATCACCCTCGCCAATTTCGGTCAGAGAATCGATGACAAGGGTCTGCCCTACAACGATACGAGCTATGCCGTGCTGCCTTCGCCAGGCGTTGCCAGCAGCGGTGATGTCTGGTTTGCCGTCAACAAAGGCGACCGGTCGGTGGTTGACGCCGCATTGGGAAATGCGGGCCGCCATACCATCGTCCACGAACTGGGGCATGCCTTGGGGCTCGACCACTCCGGCGACTACGACAGGATACTCAAACAAGAGCAGGTGGGTTATCACGAGGACTCGCAGAGTCACAGCGCCATGAGTTATCGGGGCGAGCGTACCGGCTATATGAATCATGCAGGCATGCGCTCTTCGGCGCCGCAGCTTGACGATATCAGTGCCTATCAACGCAAGTACGGCGCCAACCACGACACCCGTAAAGACAACACCACCTACGGCTTCAATGCCAATGCGGACCGAGACTTCCTGAGCGTCAACACCGCCAAGGATAAAATGGTAGCGGCCATTTGGGACGGTGGCGGCAATGACACCCTGGACTTCTCCGGTTACACGCAGGTCCAGCGCATCAGCCTGCGGGAGGGGACCTTTTCTGACGTCGGCGGCCTCAAGGGGAATGTTTCGATTGCCTATGGCGTGACGATCGAAAATGCCATCGGCGGCTCCGGCAACGATTTGCTGGTGGGTAACGAGGTGGCCAACGAACTCAGAGGGGGAGAGGGCGATGATTGGTTATATGGAGCAGGGGGGGCCGACACGCTGTGGGGCGGCAAGGGCAAGGACCGGTTTGCCTATGGGCGCATCAGCGACTCGACCCAGGCCGCGCCCGACCGGATCATGGACTTTGTCAGCGGCGAAGACAGGGTCGATGTGTCGGGTGTCAGGGCTTCGCTGGGGGTTGCGCAACTGAGCTTCGTCGACGCATTTTCCGGCGCCATCGGTGAAGCCATCGTGACTTACAACCCCGTGCTGAAAATGAGTTCCCTGGAAATCAGCGCTACGCCGAGTGAGGCGAACTTCGTGCTTGTCGTAGAGGGCCATGTGCGGCGCAGTGATATCGTCAGTTAAGGCTTTTCAGACTTGCGCAACCCGATGGCGCAGCAGCGCTTCAAATACCCGCTGCGCCCGTGGCTCATCACTGTGAGCCACATTGAAGCGCATCAAGTCACGGTGAGCCGGGTCGTAGCCAAACAGCAAGCCGGGCGCCAGCACCATGCTGCGCTTCAGGGCTTGCTGGGCCAGCAGTTCGCCGTTGACCCCCGGCGGCAGGCGCGCCCAGATGAACATGCCGCCTTCGAAAGCCATCGGCAGTTCGCAGCCGCAGCGCTTGAGCCATTGCTCGACGCGCCCGCCGGCTTCCATCAGGCGCTGGACCATGCGCTTGCGGTGCTTGGCATAACTGCCTTCGCTGAGCATGCGGTACACGATCTGCTCGAACAGCTCCGAGGTCACGCCGCCGCTCATCAACTTCATGTTGGTCAGGTTGGCGGCCAGTTGTGGCGCGGCCACCACATAGCTGACGCGGGCATTGGCGCTCAGGATCTTCGAAAATCCCGACAGGTAGGTGACCTGATCCAGCCCGGCGACGGCGGCCAGGCGTGGCGGTGGGTTGGGGTGCAGGTCGCCGTAGAGGTCATCCTCGACGATATGGCAGTGATACTGCTGGGTCAGTTGCAGCAGGCGAAACGCCTGGCTGGGGCTGAAGGAATGGCCCGTCGGGTTATGCAGCACGCTGGTGGTCAGGTACAGGCTGGGCCGGTGTTCGGCCAGCAGGTGTTCGAGGGCGGTGAAGTCGAAGCCGTCGGGGCGGCGTTCGAGCGTCACCACCTTGACGCCATGCAGGGCCAGGTTGGCGTGGAAGTTGAAGTAGCACGGCGCGTCCAGCAGCACCGTGTCGCCGGGCCGCACCAGCAGACGCATGAGCATGTCCAGGCCCTGCACGGTGTTGGGGGTGGTGATGATCTGTTCCACCGGCACCGACAGG
>NZ_CVTO01000082.1:0-39558 GCF_900004715.1 Pseudomonas sp. 24 E 13 | reverse complement strand
GCCCGCCTGAGCCGAGGTGCCGTGCAGGTGCCGCAGGACTGCCAACTGCAGGTGGACACGGTCAACCGCGGTCGGCAACGGGAGCTGTTCGCCCCGGCGTTGTTGAAAGTCAGCGCGTTGCAGATCCTGGTCAATTTCACGTTTTCCTGGGGCTATTGGGGCCTGCAAACCTGGCTGCCGACGTTGCTGCAACAACGCGGCCTGACCCTGCCGCAGAGCTATGGCTTCATCGCGCTGTCAGCGCTGTGCATGATCCCCGGCTACATAGCCGCGTCATGGTTGACCCATCGCTATGGTCGCAAGAAGATCATCGTCGGTTTTATCAGCGCCTCGGTGATCGCCGGCTATGGTTTTGCCAACTCACAAACACTGGAGATGCTGTACCTGAGCAACTTCGCGCTGGCGTTCTTCAGCCTGGGTGCCTGGGGCGTCTGGGGCACCTGGATCGCCGAGTTGTACCCCACCCGGCTACGCACCATCGGTTACGCCTGGGCGATTCTGGCCCAACGCATCGCCAACATCCTCGCCCCCTCCTTGATCGGTGCGCTGGTGGCCTATGGCACCTCGTTCAACATCACCACCACCTTCATCAACGCCTTCATGCTGGTCACCGTGGTGCTGACGCTGTTCATTCCCGAAACCGAAGGCAAGACACTGGACTGACGTGCAACGCATCGCGCTTTCACACGCGCCCCTCGGCGGTCACCGACATCCGCCCGTCAGTGACTGCGTTTGAATAGCAGCACGCCGCGAGCTTAACGGATCGCTTCCACGGGTCCGCTACAGCCGCGTCGATCACGACTACCAGAAACGGAATTCACCATGAACAATGAACATCGAGTGCAAGGCATTACCCTCGCCATGCGTCGTGCCCCCTACCAGAACAACGGTGCCACACCTTGGTACTCAACCCTGCACCTCGGCACCCCGGGGCAACCCTTGAAATTCTCGCTGGACACGGGCACCAACATCACCTGGGTCACCTCCAGCCTCTGCGCAGCGGATCGGTGCCAGCACTACAGCGCAGGCCGGTTTGACTGTCAGGCGTCCAGCAGCTTCACCTTCACGGACTGCCTGCAACGGCCCTACAGCTTTGGTCCATGGGGAACCATGCAGGTCGAGTCGGGCGCGGACGTATTGCACATCGACCAGACGCCGCTACCCACCCAACTGCTACTGGCGGCGGACTACGACGGTGTGCAGTTTCGCCAATTGGATTGGGACGGCGGCATTGGCTTGCCCAGCAGCAGCGCCTATGTCGACGGCCGTAGCGCGTTCGTGTTTCAGGCGTTAATGAACAGCGGCAAGGTTGATCCCACACACCCCTTCATCGCCTTCGATTGGGATGCCGCATCACGGCGCGGCAGCAGTCAGTTGGGCGGCGTTGATGCCAGCAAGACCCGCGGCCCGCACCTATTTCTGCCGTGGTCGCTCTACAACAAGGTCGCTGGGGTGGAATACATCTGGTCCACGCCACTCACCTCCTACGCCGTCGGCGGCCAGGTGCTGGCCACAGACCTGAGCTTTGCCCTGGACTCCGGTTCCTCTCGGTTCAAGGGAGACGACCGGCTGATGCGCCAGACCCTGGCGTGCATCGCTCAAGGTGGCTCCCCTGACGTGGTCCTTGGTTTTGCCGATGGCGAGATTACACTCGGGGCCAACCTCTACAACGTACTGATTGAGGAAGGCCCCGGCAAAGGCAAAACCCTGCCTCAATTTGAGCCACTCGGCCTGGCCGACCTGATACTGGTGGGCGCATTGGTGATGGAACATTGCTACACCGTCTATGAGTACCGCGTGGTCCAATGCCGTCCGGGTGCGTACTCATTGGCGCCCGCCGGCGTGTGGCTCTTCAATCGCCCAGGCGGTCCGCAGATCATCACGCGTTCGTCCTCGCAACCGTTCGACACGGCCCCCAGACCACTCAGCCATGGAAAGCTCAGCTTCAACGCCGAAGCGCCTTCGCGGCCGATGTCGGCCGCAGGCACCTGGCAGAATGACTATGGTTCGGTCATGACGCTGACGCTTGAAGGGAACCGGATCAGCGGCACATACCAATCCTCGACGGGTTCGACAGGCAAATATGCGGTGGCGGGCTATCAAGCACCCGCCACCAACAACGCAGAACAAGGCCTTCCAATAGCGCTGGCCATCGAATGGCATTCCTTGGGTGATGACCCCGCTGATCCCAGCTGGCACTGGTCTTCCGGGCTCAGCGGACAAATGCTGCGCGTGAAGGACCAGGACAGGCTGGCACTCTCGCACCTGCTGGTGGCCACCCGTGACTTCCCGGGGCTTGCTGACCAGGGCACCTACGTCGACAAGTTGCTGTATCACAGAGTCGCCTGCGAGCCGCAAAAACCACCGGTTAGCGCGCCCACATCAACGCCGGACATTGCAGACCCCCTGAGCGGTACCTGGGCCGCCGTTGATGGAAGCCGCTTGAGCCTACGTGTGCATGCAAGCCAGCACCATGCGTTTGGCTATGTCAGCGGCACACTGTCGGCCAGCACCGGCGAATCCGAGGTATCCGGGTTCACCGACATCAATGCCCGGGGCAACGGCCTACCCTTGCAATCGGTCAGCCTGACGACAACAGCACGCGAAGGCGACACCGCGCTGTGCCTATCCGGCTCGGTCGACTTGATGGATCACAGCTTGACGGTCCTGGTCATGGCCAGCTCGCCAACCAGCGTTGTGCACAGCTATGTGCAGACGCAGGTGAAGTCCCTGACGTTCTATCGGCAAGATGCGCAGCGGATACTCACGAGGCAGCGCGCCGAATGCCTGCCATCGCTCGAAACCTAAGTAAAACGGCGACTGAGGACCCCGCCAAGGGCTCACGCAATAGCCCTGTATGTCACCGGCCTTGGCCTGATTGGGTAGTTTCAGCCAATCAATGACTTCCTTGCCGAGGCCCCTTATGGCACCGACTCACATCGCTTGCGCCTTTCTGTATGTCCTATTGCTGAGCACTGTCTGGCCTGGCCACGCCAGAGACTTGGCCGAGGGCCTTACCGAACAGTCACCTTCGGTGGCACTTGAAAATAAAAACCAACGGTACCCGCAATGGACCGGCATCGGTTCACTGAAAAATGCCTTGGGCCAGACCTGCAATGCCGTTCTGCTGGACACGCGCAATCGCCGGGGTAAGGCCGTCGGTCCGGCGTATGTGCTGACCAGCGGGCATTGTGTGTTCTACAGCTACGGTACAGCGCGCATCCGCCAGGCGTTCAACGCCGATGTGACCTTCAATTACTTTCATGACACCCCCGAACGGCATGCCACCTACGCCGTCAAGACAGCACATTGGAGCAGCATGGCGGGCACTGACCTGGCCATACTCGAACTGGATACGTCACTGGCCGCGCTGGTGGCCAGCGCGATCATGCCACTCAAGCTGGCTTCTCATCGTCAGACATCGGATCGAGAAGTGATCAACGTGGGCGCGCCGACCGGTTTTCTGAAAAAGGGCCTGCGCATGAGTGTCTGCGTGGAGTCGCCCCTGAACAGTTTTGCCGAACACCCCGGCGTGTTTCCCAGCGCCTTGCACAACCGCTGCAACGGTCTGCGCCCAGGCAGCTCCGGCAGCCCGATGCTGGACCGCAACACCAATGAAATCACCAGCATCATCAGCAAGGTCGCGTCTGCCATTCAGAAGGACATTCTCAACAGCTGCCAGAACAACTCGGCGTGCGAAGCGGCCAAATTCAATTACAGCTATCCCGCCAACGACGTGTACTACTGCTTTGTAGACGGTGTTTTCCGTAACGACACCCCAACCTGCCAGCTCAAGGCCGTTGACATCACGCTGGACGAGCCGTGGGATCTGAAACCGTATGTGCACTTGCAACGTGACGCCGCCGGCCAAATTACCCGTCCGACCTGGAACCTGAGGTTCTCGATCCAGGAGCCGTTCTACCGATTCAAGACCGTGAATGACATCAGCGATTGCGCACGCACGCACGGCTACCAAGTCGCTGCCGGCTCTGACAAGGCCTATATCGACCAGCCCATCGGCCCAGCGCTGGGGCCGCATGTGCTATGCATACTCGGGGTGCCAAAGGCCGAGCAGCCGCTGACCCAAGCATTGCTGCGCAATGTGTTCACCCATTCGGTATTCCTGACCAACCCGGCACCGGCCCCGCAGCTCAAACACCGCTATCACATCGCCTGGGGAAACCAGCACAACGGTTTTAACCGGCATTACTACTACAGCGTGAACCCGGCGATCAGCACCCTCTGCGGCGATATTGACGACGATCGCTACATCCTGGCCACGGATGGCATTTTTCTTGATATAGCCGAGCTGCCGATCACGCTATGCAGTTATGCGCGTAACAGCGCCGGGCAACCGTCGGCCATTCGTACAGACGTGATCAAAGGTGCAAGGGATGGTTGAAGCCTTTGACCCGTCTTGCATCCGTAAAGGCTTGCGCGACGACACTAAGTGACCGCCCGGGCGTAGCGAATCAGATTTGTGCCAGACCGCCGTCGACGGCAACCTCACTGGCGGTCATAAAGCTGCTGTCCTGCGACGCGAGAAACGCGGCTGCCGCGCCGATTTCCTGCGGGTCGGCCATGCGTTGGAGCGGATTCATCGAGGCGAAAACCTTCATGCCGTCCTCGCCTAGCGCTGCCTTTGCGAGTTCGGTAGCCGTCGGCCCGGGCGACAACACGTTTACGCGAATACCGGTGCCCTTCAGGTCCTGCGCCCAAGTCCGCGCAAGGTTGCGCACGGCCGCCTTGCTCGCGCTGTAGACGCTGAATGCCGGAGCGCCTGTGGTGCCAGCACTCGATCCGGTCAGGATGATCGAACCGCCCTGCGCCATCAGCGGCAGCGCCTTCTGGACCGTGAAGATCACGCCCTTCACGTTGGTCTCGAAGGTTTCGTCAATGTGCTCGGCGGTGATCTTGCCGAGCGCAAGCGGGCTTCCCGCCCCGGCATTGGCGAAAACGATGTCGAGGGTTCCGCGCTCGGCCTTCACCGCCGCGTAGAGTCGATCAAGGTCGGCCAGATCGGAGACCGAGCCCTTCACCGCACGCGCATTGGGCCCGAGCTCGGCCACGGCGGCGTCGAGCGCGTCCTGGCGGCGGCCGAAGATAAAGACGAAGGCCCCCTCCTCGATAAAGCGTTTTGCGGCGGCAAAGCCGATACCGGTAGCGCCGCCGGTAATCACGGCGGTCTTTCCATTCAGTCTGGTCATGACGTGCATCCTTCGTTGGAGGTTGTACCCAAGCAGGAAATTGCTTGCTTGAGACGAGGATGCAGCGCTGATAACCTAAGGACAAGTATGCACCTTTTGGTAAGTATCAAAAAATGACGAAAACAACTGAAATCTGCGACACCGGTTGTGGGCTCAACGCCACGCTGCGCATCATCTCGGGCAAGTGGAAACCGCTGGTCCTGTTTTTCCTGCGCGACGGTCCGAAACGCTATGGCGAGCTCAAGCGCTTGATCCCTGGCGTCAGCGACAAGGTGCTGATCCAGCAGCTGAAGGATCTGGAAGCCGATCAGGTGCTTGCACGCAACGACTACAAGGAAGTGCCCCCGCGCGTGGACTACACGCTGACCCCGCTCGGCCGTAGCCTGGCCGATGCGATCATCCCGCTGTGCACCTGGGGAACCGAGAACGCAGCGCAAATGGCAGGCATCTTCGCCCAGCGCGATGCCTTGGCCGAGCGGGATGCAGACGAACCGCAGAGAAAGATGGAGAAAACTCAGACAGGATTGGTGCGATAGGCGGCACGAGGGTTGGCCAGAGATAACGATATCAGCGAAATGACCGGATAGTTTTGCGCGGGTTTTGCGCAGGCACAAAAAAGCCGATCTGGCTGATCGGCTTAGTGTCTGATTTTAATCAGGAATAATGGTCGGGACGGAGTGATTCGAACACTCGACCCCTAGCACCCCATGCTAGTGCGCTACCGGACTGCGCTACGCCCCGACTAGGCGTGTTACTGGGTTTGCTTCTTAACGAAGCGAATCGGAATATACCGCAAGCTTTTGAAATGTGGAAGTATTTTAAAAGCCTGAATCACTTTTTCAACACCACCAGCACATCTTCGAGTTCGGAGATCATCTGGCGGATCAGTTGCTTGTATTGGGTGGTGTCGTCTTTGGCTTCATCACCGGACATGCGCTGGCGCGCGCCGCTGATGGTGAACCCCTGGTCGTACAGCAACGCGCGGATCTGTCGGATCATCAGCACGTCCTGGCGCTGATAATACCGACGGTTCCCGGTGCGTTTGACGGGGTTGAGTTGAGGAAACTCCTGCTCCCAATAGCGCAGCACGTGCGGTTTTACCGCACATAGCTCGCTGACTTCACCGATGGTGAAGTAGCGTTTGCCTGGGATGACGGGTAGTTCGTCGTTATGACTTGGTTCCAGCATAAGCCTCAACTCGGGCCTTCAACTTCTGCCCTGGACGAAAGGTGACCACACGGCGAGCCGTGATCGGGATTTCTTCTCCCGTTTTTGGATTGCGGCCAGGCCGCTGGCGTTTGTCCCGCAGGTCAAAATTGCCGAAACCGGACAATTTGACCTGTTCGTTGTCTTCCAGAGCGTGCCTGATCTCTTCAAAAAACAGCTCGACCAATTCCTTGGCCTCGCGCTTGTTCAGACCCAACTCTTCGTACAGACGTTCCGCCATCTCAGCTTTCGTCAAAGCCCCCATACGTCACTTCCTTAACGTGGCGTTCAACCTTTGTTCGAGCGAGGTGAGGATATTTTGTGTCGTGGTATTCACCTCATCGTCATTAAGAGTGCGCGATGGATGCTGCCAGGTCAAGCCAACTGCAAGGCTTTTTCTATGCGGATCAATGCCTTTACCCTGATAGACGTCAAATAGCCTGAGGTCCGTCAGCCATTCCCCTGCATTTTCTCGAATTACTTCCAGAACGGCAGTGGCGGCGACTTCACGATCGGCGATCAGGGCCAGGTCACGACGCACTTCAGGGAAGCGCGACAACTCGCTGAATTTCGGCATCTTGCCCGACGCAACTTCAGCCAGTACCAGTTCAAAAACGAAGACTGGACGGTCCAGACCCAGGGTTTTCGACAGTTCCGGGTGAATGGCGCCGACAAAGCCGACCAAGCGACCCTCGCGCTCGATGCGCGCCGTCTGGCCTGGGTGCAGCGCCGGGTGTTTGCCTGGCAGGAACGTGAACGCATCCAGCGCACCGGCAAAGCCCAGCACCGCTTCCACGTCGGCCTTGACGTCGAAGAAGTCCACGGCGTCGCGGCCCTGTGCCCAGCCTTCCGGCAGGCGGCTGCCGCAGACCACACCGGCCAGCATCGGCTCTTGCTTCAAGCCATCGAGTTGACCGACGAAACGCAGGCCGCTTTCGAACATGCGCACGCGATCCTGCTGACGGTTCAGGTTGTGAGACAGCGCCTTGACCAGGCCTGGCCACAGTGACGAGCGCATGGCCGCCATGTCATTGGAGATCGGATTGGCCAGCAACAGCGGCTCAACGCCCGGGCTGAACAGCTCGAATTGCTTTGGATCGATGAAGCTGTAGGTCACCGCTTCCTGATAACCACGAGCCACTAGCAGGCGACGCAACTCAGGCAGGTGCGCACGCGCCTCGGCCTTCGGTTGTGGCGCAAGGCGCGCTTGCGGGTAGCGCACCGGCAGACGGTTGTAGCCGTACAGGCGAGCCAGTTCTTCGATCAGGTCGACTTCCAGACTGATATCGAAGCGATGGCTTGGCACTTCAACGTGCCATTGCCCTTCCCCACCCGCAGAGATGGAGAGGCCGAGGGCCGACAACAGTTGCTCGATCTCGGCAGGCTCAATCACCAGGCCGAGCATTTGCTCGACGCTTTTGGCACGCAGGGTGATGGGCGCAATGGACGGCAGGTACTGTTGGTTGACGGTCTCGGTGATCGGACCGGCTTCGCCACCCGTGATGTCCAGCAGCAGGCCAGTGGCGCGCTCCATGGCTTCACGGGCCAGCTTCCAGTCCACGCCACGCTCATAGCGGTGCGACGCATCGGTGTGCAGGCCGTAGGAACGGGCCTTGCCGGCGATGGCGATCTGGTCGAAGAACGCGCTTTCAAGGAATACGTCACGCGTGGTCGCGGAGACACCGCTGTGCTCGCCACCCATCACGCCAGCAATCGCCAAGGCGCGGGAGTGGTCGGCAATGACCAGGGTGTCGGCGCGCAGGCTGACTTCCTGGCCGTCGAGCAGTACCAGCTTCTCGCCTTCCTCTGCCATACGCACGCGGATGCCGCCTTGGATTTCGGCAAGGTCAAACGCGTGCAGCGGCTGGCCCAGCTCCAACATCACATAGTTGGTGATGTCGACGGCCGCATCGATGCTGCGCACATCAGCGCGGCGCAGGCGTTCAACCATCCACAGCGGGGTTGGCCTGGACAGGTCGACATTACGGATCACGCGACCCAGGTAACGTGGGCAGGCGTTTGGCGCCGACACTTCAATCGAGCGCACTTCGTCGTGCACGGCTGGCACGCTGGCAACCACTGGACGAGTGACGGGCACGTTGTACAGCGCACCCACTTCACGGGCCAGGCCGGCCAGGGACAGGCAGTCGCCACGGTTCGGGGTCAGGTCGACCTCGATGCTGGCGTCTTCCAATTCCAGGTAAGCACGAATGTCCTGGCCAACCGGCGCATCGGCCGGCAGCTCCATCAAGCCGTCGTTGCCTTCGCCCACCTGCAGCTCAGCCTGGGAGCACAGCATGCCGTTGGACTCGACGCCGCGCAGCTTGGCCTTCTTGATCTTGAAGTCACCCGGCAGTTCGGCACCGATCATGGCGAACGGGATCTTCAGGCCCGGGCGCACGTTGGGCGCTCCGCACACGACCTGGAAGGTCTCTGCGCCGTTACTGACCTGGCACACACGCAATTTATCGGCATCCGGGTGCTGCTCGGTGCTCAGCACCTCGCCCACCACCACGCCACTGAATACACCGGCGGCCGGGGTGACGCTATCGACCTCAAGACCGGCCATCGACAGACGCGCAACCAGCGCGTCGCGATCCACCTGCGGGCTTACCCAGCCGCGCAGCCATTGTTCACTGAATTTCATCCTGCTCTCCTAAAGATTCGTTACGACTAGCGAAATTGCGCGAGGAACCGCAAGTCGTTGTCGAAGAACAGACGCAAGTCGTTCACGCCGTAACGCAGCATGGCCAGACGCTCAACGCCCATGCCGAAGGCAAAGCCCGAAAACTCTTCCGGGTCGATCCCGGACATGCGCAGCACGTTAGGGTGGACCATGCCGCACCCCATCACTTCCAGCCAGCCGGTCTGCTTGCAGACGCGGCAGCCTTTGCCGCTGCACATCACGCATTCCATATCGACTTCAGCCGATGGTTCGGTGAACGGGAAGAAGGATGGACGGAAACGCACCGCCAGCTCTTTCTCGAAAAACACCCGCAGGAATTCTTCGATAGTGCCTTTGAGGTCGGCGAAATTGATATCGCGATCGACCAGCAGGCCTTCGACCTGGTGGAACATCGGCGAATGGGTGATATCCGAGTCGCTACGGTACACACGGCCCGGGCAGACGATGCGGATCGGCGGCTTGTTCGCTTCCATGGTGCGGACCTGTACCGGCGAGGTATGGGTGCGCAACAACATGTTCGCGTTGAAATAGAAGGTGTCGTGCATCGACCGGGCCGGGTGATGGCCTGGGATGTTGAGCGCCTCGAAGTTGTGATAGTCGTCTTCGACCTCAGGGCCTTCGGCAATGCCGTAGCCGATATAGGTAAAGAACTGCTCGATACGTTCCAGAGTCCGGGTGATCGGATGCAGACCGCCCGAGGCCTGGCCACGGCCAGGCAAGGTCACGTCAATGGACTCGGCGGCGAGCTTGGCCGCAAGATCGGCCTCCTCGAGCGACACCTTGCGCGCATTGAGAACCTCGGTGACGCGCTCCTTGGCAACGTTGATCAGCGCACCGACCTGCGGACGCTCCTCAGCCGGCAAATTCCCCAGGGTCTTCATCACCTGAGTCAATTCACCCTTTTTACCAAGGTAGTGAACCCGGATTTGCTCCAGGGCATTTACATCTTCAGCGCTTTGCACAGCCTCAAGGGCTTGGGCGACGAGCGCGTCCAGGTTTTCCATGTACAGACTCCAGATACAAAATAGGGGAAGAGCTTGAAGGCTCTTCCCCTATTTATGACGTTTACCACCCTGGGCTACAGGAGTAACCCAAGGTGACTGTCGGGGGTACTTAAGCCAAGGAGGCTTTAGCTTTCTCGACAATCGCAGCAAACACCGCTTTTTCGTTCACGGCCAGTTCAGCCAGAACCTTACGGTCGATTTCGATGGACGCTTTCTTCAGGCCAGCGATGAAACGGCTGTAGGACAGACCGTTAACACGTGCACCAGCGTTGATACGAGCGATCCACAGAGCGCGGAACTGACGTTTTTTCTGACGACGGTCACGGTAGGCGTATTGGCCTGCCTTGATTACCGCTTGCTTGGCAACACGGAATACGCGTGAACGCGCGCCGTAGTAGCCTTTAGCAAGTTTCAGAATTTTTTTGTGACGCTTACGGGCCATGACGCCACGCTTAACACGAGCCATGAGTTACTTCCTCTATTCTTGAACCAAAATTAACGAAGGCGCAGCATGCGCTCGACTTTTGCCACGTCAGACGGATGCAGCAAGCTGCTACCGCGCAGTTGACGCTTACGCTTGGTCGACATTTTGGTCAGGATGTGGCTCTTGAAAGCGTGCTTGTGCTTGATGCCGTTAGCAGTTTTCAGAAACCGCTTAGCAGCACCACTTTTAGTTTTCATCTTTGGCATGTTCGGTACTCCGCATTCAGTTGATAAACATAATCAGAAGGCCTGCCGTGCCCTGTTGATTACTTCTTCTTTTTCGGGGCGATGACCATGATCAGCTGGCGTCCTTCCATCTTAGGATGCTGTTCGACCGAACCGTACTCGAGCAGGTCAGCTTCAACCCGCTTGAGGAGTTCCATCCCCAGCTCCTGGTGGGCCATCTCACGGCCGCGGAATCGCAAGGATACCTTGGCCCTGTCCCCATCACTCAGGAAACGTACCAGGTTGCGCAGTTTTACCTGGTAATCCCCTTCCTCCGTCCCTGGACGAAACTTGATTTCTTTAACCTGGATCTGCTTCTGGTTTTTCTTGGCTGCGGCAACCTGCTTCTTCTTCTCGAAGATCGATTTGCCGTAGTCCATCAGCTTGCAGACAGGTGGTACAGCATCGGCGGAAATTTCCACCAAATCGAGCTTGGCTTCTTCAGCCTTAAGAAGCGCGTCTTCAATTGACACAATCCCAAGCTGCTCACCCTCAGCCCCAATTAACCGAACCTCGCGTGCCGAGATATTCTCGTTGATCGGGGCTTTCGGTGCAGCTCGTTTATCTTGTCTCATTTCACGCTTAATAGTAATTACTCCGAATCTGGGCGACCACGCCGGGAAACCGCTTGCGCGAGGAACTCAGCGAACTGGGCGACGGGCATCGAGCCCAGGTCAGCACCTTCACGAGTACGCACAGCGACAGTCTGCATCTCGACTTCCCGATCTCCGATAACCAAAAGATAGGGAACCTTGAGCAAAGTATGCTCACGGATTTTAAAGCCGATCTTTTCATTTCTCAAGTCGGACTTGGCACGAAATCCGCTTTCGTTGAGTGTTTTTTCAACTTCAGCGGCAAAATCTGCCTGTTTATCAGTGATATTCATGATCACTGCCTGGGTCGGAGCCAGCCACGCCGGGAACGCGCCCTCGTAGTGCTCGATCAGGATGCCGACGAACCGTTCGAACGAGCCAAGGATCGCCCGGTGCAGCATAACCGGGTGTTTACGGCTGTTGTCTTCGGAGACGTATTCGGCTCCCAGACGGATCGGCAGGTTAAAATCGAGCTGCAGGGTACCACACTGCCAGACACGGCCAAGGCAATCTTTCAGCGAGAACTCGATCTTGGGACCGTAGAACGCGCCCTCGCCCGGCTGCAGGTCGTACGCAAGGCCCGCGCTGTCGAGTGCTGCGGCCAGTGCAGCTTCGGCGCGATCCCAGAGTTCGTCGGAGCCGACGCGTTTTTCCGGACGAGTGGACAGCTTCATCTCGACTTCGGTAAAGCCGAAATCGCGGTAAACGTCCATGGTCAGCTTGATGAACGCGGCCGATTCAGCCTGCATCTGCTCTTCGGTGCAGAAGATATGGGCGTCGTCCTGGGTAAAGCCGCGAACACGCATGATGCCGTGCAGCGCACCCGATGGCTCGTTGCGGTGGCAGGCACCGAACTCGGCCAGGCGCATCGGCAACTCGCGGTAGCTCTTCAGGCCTTGATTGAACACCTGCACGTGGCAAGGGCAGTTCATCGGCTTGATGGCGTAGTCGCGGTTTTCCGACTGGGTGGTGAACATGTTGTCGGCGTAGTTGGCCCAGTGCCCGGATTTCTCCCACAGGCTGCGATCAACGACCTGCGGGGTCTTGATCTCGAGGTAGCCATTTTCGCGCTGAACCTTGCGCATATACTGCTCGAGCACTTGGTACAGGGTCCAACCGTTCGGATGCCAGAACACCATGCCCGGCGCTTCTTCCTGGAGATGGAACAGGTTCAGGCGCTTGCCGATCTTGCGGTGGTCGCGTTTCTCGGCTTCTTCGATGCGCTGGATATAGGCGGCCAGCTGCTTCTTGTCGGCCCAGGCGGTGCCGTAGATACGTTGCAGTTGCTCGTTCTTCGCGTCGCCGCGCCAGTACGCGCCGGACAACTTGGTCAGCTTGAACGACTTGAGAAAGCGCGTGTTCGGCACGTGCGGGCCACGGCACATGTCCACGTATTCTTCGTGGTAGTACAGACCCATAGCCTGCTCGTCCGGCATGTCTTCCACCAGGCGCAGCTTGTAGTCTTCGCCACGGGCGGTAAACACGTCGATCACTTCGGCGCGCGGGGTGACCTTTTTGATCACGTCGTAATCTTTTTCGATCAGCGCGTGCATGCGCTGCTCGATGGCCGCCAGGTCGTCCGGAGTGAAAGGACGCTCATAGGCGATGTCGTAATAGAAGCCTTCTTCGATTACCGGACCGATCACCATCCTGGCGGTTGGGTACAGCTGCTTGACCGCATGGCCGATCAGGTGCGCGCAAGAGTGGCGAATAATCTCGAGCCCCTCTTGATCCTTGGGCGTGATGATCTGCAGGCTGGCATCGGAGGTGATCAGGTCACTGGCATCGACCAGCTTGCCGTCGACCTTGCCGGCCACGGTGGCCTTGGCGAGGCCGGCACCAATGGATGCGGCGACCTCGGCTACGGAAACCGGATGATCGAATGAACGTTGACTGCCGTCGGGTAGAGTAATAGTTGGCATGGCGCCTCCTCTCCTAGTGGTGACCCCTACCAAAGGTCACGTGGGTTGGGATGAGCCAGTACAAGATCCAACACCAGGCCGTTCAATGCTGAACGCCTGCCTTACAGCGGCAGGAGCCTTTCGGCCAACCGATAATCGAACCAGAGTGACTGGAGTGAACAAAAAAGAGCCCTGGCAAGGCGGCAAATGGCACGCCTGGAAAAAGCCAAGCCCACGATGCTAGCACAGATGAACGGTCATCGCGCCGCCACGACCGGGGTAAAGGCAAATTCCATGCTTTAGGGCCGCAAAAGTGAACTTGAGCTGTACGTCGCGCCTCAAACACCCCGAGAATCGCCGTTCGTCCTCGACCCAAAGGAGCATCCCATGATGCGTTTTACCTCGACCCTCGCCCTCGCCGCTTCCCTGGCATTCCTTTCGCTCGGCGCGCAAGCCGCGGCGCCATCGAACTGGCCAGACGGCGCCCGTGACGCGTTCGTCAAAGACTGCAGCGCTGCGGCCAGCCAGAACGTGGACGCCAAAACCGCCAAAGATCATTGCGAATGTGGCGCCAACAAGATCAACGCCGAATTGAGCACCGCGGAAATCAAGGAATTGATGACCAACCAGAACGCCAGCCCGGAGCTGAAGAACAAGGCAGTCGCGGCTATTTCGTCCTGCAAAGTCGTCAAGAAAAAGTAAGAACGTCTGCTGATCAGACGTCCGTTTTGCCAAAAAAACAGCCTGAAAACTGCTATTTCTCACAAATTACGTAGCTTTTACGGCTTTTTTTAACAGCTGATATTTCGCCGCAAAGCCCCGTAGAACGGGGCTTTGCGCCGGATACTCGACTAAACGCAACGCGATTGATTAGCAAACAATGCCTTGGGGGGGCTCCCAAGCCGAACATTTCGACTATGATAGCCCTGTGTGCCCAGTTGGCCTGAGCAGCACAGCACTACTGAAAATATATGTTTCTTGGAGATACACCATGTCTAATCGCCAAACCGGCACCGTTAAATGGTTCAACGATGAAAAAGGCTTCGGCTTCATCACTCCTCAAGGTGGCGGTGACGACCTGTTCGTACACTTCAAAGCTATCGAAAGCGACGGTTTCAAAAGCCTGAAAGAAGGCCAAACCGTTTCCTTCGTGGCTGAGAAAGGCCAAAAGGGTATGCAAGCTGCACAGGTTCGCGGCGAGTAATCTCCGCTGAGCTAAAAAAAACCCCGTCCATGTGACGGGGTTTTTTATGGGCGCTGCAAAAGCCGCAGGCTATCAGCCGCAATTGACCCGCGTGATCACCAGATTATCGTCGGTGTTCAGGTTCAAGCGGTCGGAGCGGTATTCCAACGTAATCATGTCGTTGGGCTTGAGGATGCGTGCGTTCTGGGCACCGGCACGGGTACGCGCCTGCTCCAACAGTTGAGGCGAGGCTTTCTGGCCGATCGTGTACTCGGCGGCCTTCGACTCACAGCGGCTATGACCGGCGTCGGTCACGCCGGCATCCTTGCCTGGCTCAGAGGCACCCGGGGTGCTGCAACCCGCCAACGCGAGCGCCGCCAACAAAGTACCGAATGATGCGAGCTTCCAAGGCATGAAGCCTCCTATGATAAAAAAGTGAACAGAGATCGTGCGACAGCGATGCAACCGATTGGTTTCAAGACGTTAACGCCTCACCCGCAAGTCTGCCTGAGTCATGCCAGGCAAGCGTCCAGTCAATCGTGACCAGATATGAACATGCTCAGTAGATATCGATGTAGTCGGACGACGGCGCTGGCCAGTTCTGCTTCAGCGCGTTGAAAATCTGCGTCACCCAGACCTCGTCACTGGCAGCCACATTGCCTACATACCCCGACCCCTTCGCCCAGGTCTCCAAGCGAAACAGCAGCCCGTCGATATCTACGCCGCCTACAACCTTTCCTGAAGAGATGTAGGCAATACCGGCCCTGGTGACCCGAAGCTGGGCATGTTCATCGTCACTGGCACTGGCAATCAGTTGGCGCACAGCTGCCAGCGTAAGACTCTCAGGCTTATTCAAATCGATCTGCACGCGGTGTTTCCCGGCCAATAAACAGGCCGACAGTGTCGCACACCCCTCCCCTCATGCCTAAGTAGCAGTGCCAAACCCCGCGTAAAATGCTTAACTGCGCCCGCTCAAGCCGCACGCCAGCGCATCGCCCAGTACCTAAAGCCCGCGAGATTTCCCATGACCACCGTAACGCTCCAAGCCGATATCAAAGCCAAATGGCCCCAGGGGCAAGGCTCCTACAGTCCCGGCAGTGCGGAGGAGTTGGCGATCATTGGGATCGACCTGCTGGTCAAGGAGCTCGGCACCCAGGGCGCACACGCCTTCATCGGCCAGGTATTCGAGAAATACCCGACCGATTACGAGGGTGCACGGGCGCGCGAGTAGGAACCGGCCGGCGAACGCCGACCGGCAAGCGGTTTACTTCAAACGTGCCAGGCGCTCGGTCAGCAGATCGAAAAAGCCCTGGGCATCGCCGTTCTCGACCCAGAACGCATTCTTCTCCTGCTTCAAGCCGTCGTACCAATCAACGATGGTCTGGCCGAAGGTCGGGCCTTCCCGGCTGTCGACGACCACGTTGACCTGGCGACCAGTGAACAGCGATGGCTTGAGCAGGTAGGCGACCACTGTGGCGTCATGCACCGGGCCGCCTGGAATGCCGTAGTGCTCCATGTCACCCTTGACGTACTCGTTAAGGATATTGCTGACGACCTTGCTCGCGTTGTTGTTCAGGTCTGCGATCTTCTTCAGGCGCGCTTCGCTGGTCAGCACTTTATGGGTGACGTCCAACGGCAGGTAGGTCAACTTCACGCCACTTTTAAGCACAATTTCGGCGGCCACCGGGTCGGCGAAAAGGTTGAACTCGGCCACCGGCGTAATGTTGCCGCCATTGAAGTGCGCGCCACCCATTACCACCACTTCCTTGATGCCCTGGGTGATTTCCGGCGCCTGGGTCAATGCCAGGGCCAGGTTGGTCTGCGGACCGAGCATGGCGATGGTGATGCTGTGGGGTTTGGCGGTGGTCAGGGTCTTGATCAGGTAATCCACCGCGTTGCCATCAGCCAGGCCTTGTTTCGGCTCATGCACGGTGACACCGGAGATACCTTCCTTGCCATGGATATTCTCGGCATAGATCGGCTTGCGCAGCAGCGGCGCTGGAGCACCCGCGTAGACCGGGATGTCTTCGCGTGCTGCCCACTCGCGCGCCAGGCGGGCGTTGCGGGAGGTTTTGTCCAGGCGCACGTTGCCGGCCACTGTCGTCAGTGCGCGAATGTTCAGTTCCTCCGGAGAAGCCATGGCGAACAGCAAGGCAACCACGTCGTCGGCACCGGGGTCGGTATCGATGATCAGGTCGATTTTCTCCGCCGCCTGGGCGCTTGCAGCTGTGAGGGCGGACAAAAGCAAAACACTCCGGAACAGGTTTTTCAGGGAGGGAAGACCACGTTGCATAAAACACTCCTTGTCGTAGGGGGACTCTAGAAGGTTACGCCGGATACCAGCGCGATATTGCAGTAAGGCTGACATTCGCCGGTGCGCACGACCGCGCGCGCACTGCCACTCAATTGCTTGAACGCTTCATGACTGAGCAGGCGTCGCTCGCCCAGCGCAGCCTGATCGGCCAGCGCATTGAGCTCGACCAGCGCCGCAGGCTGCTTGAGCAGGATTTCTTCAGCCAGCACGTGGCTTTCCACCTGCATTTCGCTGAGCACCACGCGCAGGGTGCTGATGAAATCCGGAATGCCCTGGGTCAGCGCCAGGTCGATCAATTCGACGCCGGGCGGCACCGGCAGGCCGGCATCCCCGATGACCAGGATGTCGCCGTGCCCCAGTGATGCGATTACGCGGGACAGGGCGATATTGAGCAGAGGTGTCTTTTTCATGAGGGCACAAAACCTTGTACGTCGTGCAGCGTAGGAATGGAAGGCTGGGCGCCGGCACGGGTCACCGACAACGCGGCCGCGACCTGGCCAAAACGGATGGCCTCGGCTTCGCTCTTGCCCGCAGCCAGCGCCGCGGCAAAGCCACCCACGAAGGTATCGCCGGCTGCCGTGGTGTCCACCGCCCGGACCTTGGGCGCGACCAAGTGCTCGAAGCTGTTGCCATCAGTAAACAGTGCGCCCTGAGCACCGAGGGTGATGATGACTTTACCGGCGCCCGCCTTGATCAACGCTGTCGCGGCGAGCTTGGCGCTGTCGAGCGAATCGACCGCAACACCGCTCAAGGCGCTGGCTTCACTTTCGTTGGGAATCAGGTAGTCGATCGAGGCATACCACTCGGCCGGCAAGGGCCCACTGGCCGGCGCCGGGTTGAGGATCACCGTCTTGCCCAACTCGCGGCCGCGCTTGAGCGCATGCCCGACGGTGTCCATCGGCACTTCAAGCTGGCAAATGATCACGTCGGCAGCCTGCAACACCGCATCGCAGGCCGTCAACGACTGGGGCGTCAACTGACCGTTACTGCCCGCCACAATCACAATCGCGTTCTGGCTGCTGTCATCCACCACGATCAGCGCAACCCCACTGGCGCCGTCCACGGTGCTGACAGCCTGACAGTCGACACCTTCGACCAGCAGCGCATCGCGCAATTGGCCGCCATAGGCATCGCTGCCGACACACCCGATCATGGCCACATCCGCCCCCAGGCGCGCCAGGGCGACGGCCTGATTGGCGCCCTTGCCACCGGGGACGGTGGAAAACGTCTGGCCGATCAGCGTTTCACCGGCTCGCGGCAAGCGACTGGCGCGGGTGACCAGATCCATGTTCAAACTGCCTACTACCACTACGTTCGCTGGCATACATCAGTACTCATCAATTCGGTTCAGCGGTATTGGGCAAACACACCCGCCAACGGCGCCGTCGATTCACGCAAGACAATGCTTGGCGTCACGATGCGTTGATCGACCGGCAGTTGGGGTGTCGCTATACGTCGCAGTAATAATTCGGCCGCTGTCTCACCCAGCTGTACGATCGACTGCCCGACCGTGGTCAACGCAGGATAGACATAGCGGCCCATTTGAATGTCATCGAAACCTATCACCGACAGCTCGCCCGGCACGCGAATATTGCGCTCTGCCGCGGCGCGAAGCACGCCAAAACCGATCATGTCGTTGCAGGCAAAAATCGCACTGGGCGGTTGCTGCGCAAGCAGCTGCACGGCGGCGGCATAACCGCCGGTGCTGGTGAAATCACTTTCGCGGATGCGCTCGGCGACTGTTTCAACGCCCGCCTCGCGCAGCGCACGCCGATAGCCTGCCAGGCGCATTTGCGCCACGCGCGTATGGGCAGGGCCGGCGATGCAGGCAATGTCACGATGGCCTAGTTCAAGCAAGTGCCGGGTCGCCAGGTAGGCACCCTCTTCATGATCGATCCGCACCAGGTCGACGTCGATACCGTCAAGCGCCCGGTCGACGATCACCATGGGCGTGCGCACCGCGCTCAAGCCAGCCGCAAGGCCACTGTCATCGCCGCCCACCGAGGTCACGATCAAGCCGTCGACGCGTTTCTCCAACAACACGCGCAAATAGCTGCGCTGCTTTTCGGCGTTGTCGTCGGAGTTGCAGAGGATCACGCAATAGCCATTGCGCTCGCAGTAATCCTCGATGCCCCGGGCCAACTCCGCGAAGTACGGGTTGAGGCTGTTGGGCACCAGCAGCCCGATCGTCGCCGTGGTCTTGGCCTTGAGCGAGCGCGCTACCGCACTGGGCACATAGTCCAACTGCTTGATCGCCGCCTCGACCTTGACGCGCACCGGTTCGCTGACCGGGCGCGTCTTGTTCACCACATGGGACACCGTGGTGTAGGAAATGCCCGCCAGCGCCGCCACATCCTTGATCGTTGCCATGGCTCAGCCCCGCCGACTGGCGCGCTGGCTGCGGTACGTATCGAGGACCACGGCAATCACGATCACGGCACCGGTAATGATGCGTTTGGTGGGTTCCGTCGCGCCGATCTGCGCCAGGCCCGCCGCCAGTACCGAAATAATCAGCACACCAAAGAACGTGCTGATGACCGAGCCGCGCCCGCCCATCAGGCTGGTACCGCCGATCACCACGGCGGCAATCACTTGCAACTCAAGGCCCGAGCCGGCATTCGGGTCCGCCGCTTCCAGGCGCGAGATCTGGAACAACGCGGCCACGCCGGCGAGCAGGCCCATCAGGCTGAACACCAGGATTTTATAGGGCTTGGGGTTGATGCCGGCCAGGCGCACCGCTTCTTCGTTGGTACCGATACCGATCAGGTAACGACCGAACACAGTGCGGGTCAGCACCAGCTGGGCGGCGATGATCACCAGCAACGCAATGATGAACGACGGCGAAATCCCGAACGCGATTGGATTGGACAGCCAGGCAAACGAGTCACCGATATAAGAGGTGCGCGAGCCGGTCATCTGGTAAGCCACGCCCCGGGCCATCTCCAGCACGCCAAGGGACACGATAAAGGACGGAATACGCCACGCCACGGTGATGGAACCGGTAAGCGTGCCGGCCAATGCGGCGCAGCCCATGCCCAGCACGGCGGCCGGCAATACACTCCAGCCCCAGCTGAGAATCGCCACGCTGACCGCCGACGCCGCCAATGCCAGTACCGAGCCTACCGAGAGGTCGATGCCGCCGATGATCAGGATGAAGGTCATGCCCACCGCCAGCACCATCAGGTCCGGAATCTGGTTGGCCAGGGTGCTGAATGTGTCGTAGGACAGGAAGTGATCGCTGAGCACCGAGAACAGCGCAATCATCGCCAGCAACGCGCCCGCCAGGCCCAGGTAGGTGCCCAGGCCGTAGAAGTTGCCGCCCGCTTTACCGGGGGAAGTGGTTGTTTTCATGGGGTATTCCTAGGCGCTGCATCGTTGAGCAGCGCGTCACGTTTGTGATAGCCGGCAAAGGCGGCGGCGAGCAATTCGTCCTGGGTCCAGCGGTCGCGCTCGAATGTCTCGATCAGGCGTCCGGCGGACAATACGCCGATGCGGTCGCAGATCAGCATCAGCTCGCGCAGATCGCTGGAGACCACCACCAGCGCTTTGCCCTGGCGCGTCAACTCGCCGAGCAAGGCATAAATGTCGAACTTGGCACCGACGTCGATGCCACGCGTAGGCTCATCGAACAGCATCACCGAACAATCGCGCTCCAGCCAGCGGCCAATCACCACCTTCTGCTGGTTACCGCCCGAAAGCTCGGAGACCAATTGCGCCGGGCTGGAACTGCGGATGCGCATGGCGTCGATCTGGCGCTTGGCCAGGGCGGTTTCATCGCGACTGTTGACCAGCCCGCCCGCAGAAATTTCCGGCATGTTGCCCAAGGCGATGTTGGCGCTGATGGACTGGGTCAGCAGCAGGCCCTCACCCTTGCGGTCTTCGGTGATCAGGGCAATGCCATGGGCGACCGCGTCGACCGGCGAGCGAATGCTGACCACGTTGGCCTGCGGCCCCAGCGCCACCGTGCCGCTGTCGGCTGGGTCGGCACCAAAAATCAGGCGCAGCAACTCGGTACGACCGGCGCCGATCAGGCCGGAAATACCGTAGATTTCACCGGCGCGCACCTGGAAGGACACGTCGCGGACCTTGTCCGCGCGCGTCAGGCCTTTGACCGTCAAGGCCGGTTCGCCGATAGTGCGCGGGCCCAGGTCGATGTGCTCGCCCAACTCGCGCCCTACCATCAGGGTCACCAGTTGTTCACTGTTGTAATTGGCCATCGGCTCGACACAGACCAGCTTGCCGTCGCGCAATACGGCAATGCGCTGGGCCACACGGGCCAACTCTTCAAGCCGATGGGAAATATAGATAATCGCCACGCCCCGGGCCTGCAGGCGGGTGATTTGTTCGAACAGCATCTCGACTTCACGGGCCGTGAGCATCGCCGTCGGTTCGTCGAGAATCAGTACATGGCAGTCACCAATCAGATTGCGGGCAATCTCGACCATTTGCTGATGACCAATGCCCAGGCTGCCTACCAGGGTGTCCGGGTCGATTGCATCCAGGCCCACCTGGGCCATGGCTTCGGTCGCGGCGGCGCGCAACTGTTTGCGGCTGATCCAGCCACCTCGGCTGGGCAGGTTATGCAGGAACAGGTTTTCAGCCACCGTCAGCGTCGGCAGCAGGTTGAGTTCCTGCATGACCATGCGCACACCCAGTGCTTCGGCCTGGGTGCGGCTGGCGGGTTGATAATCCTGACCATTGAACTGCATGTTGCCGGTGGTCGGCGTGACCAACCCGCCGATGATCTTCGACAAGGTACTTTTGCCTGCGCCGTTTTCACCGGTCAGCGCCAACACTTCACCACGATTGAGCGTGAGCGTGACGTCGGACAGAACCGGTTGGGCATAGGTCTTGCCGATACCGCTGACCGAGAGGACAGCGTTCGGGGCGGAAGATGACATAGGAAAAATCTCCAGGCGCCCGCTCAGGACGAGCGGGCGCTGTTGGCTACTGCCGGGATTACTTCTTGAGGACGAGTTCGACCGGGGTTTCGATCACACCATCGGTGGCCTCGACCTTCTCGCCCTTGACCAGCTTCAGCGCATTCTGGATACCGAACACGGCTTGCTGGGCGGCGGCCTGGTCGGCGGTTGCGAGCACGCGACCGTCCTGCAGCATCGGCTTGATGGCTTCGATGTTGTCGTAGCCCACCACCAGCACTTTGCCGGCCTTGCCTGCCGCGCGTACGGCGGAGACGGCGCCCAGCGCCATGTTGTCGTTACCGGCCAGAAGTGCCTTGAGGTCCGGGTATTCGCTCAGCATCGCCGAGGCGACTTTCTGGCCCTGGTCGATTTCCCAGTTACCGGATTGAGTGGAGACGATCTTCATGCCTGCCGCATCCATCGCATCCTTGAAGCCTGCGGTACGCTGCTGGGCGTTGGTGGTGGTCGGCACGCCTTCGATGATACCGACCTTGTCGCCCGCGGCCAGTTGCTTGGCCAGGTAGTCACCGACCAGCTTGGAGCCTTTGCGGTTGTCCGGACCTACGAAGGGAATATCGAGTTTCTTGCTTTTCAGCACGTCCGGGTCCAGACGGTTGTCGATATTGACCACCTTGATGCCGGCATCCGAGGCTTTCTTCAGCACGGTAACCAGCGCCTTGGAATCGGCGGGTGCGATGACGATGGCGTTGACCTTGGCCAGGATCATCTGATTGACGATATCGATCTGCGCGCTGGTGTCGGTTTCGTTCTTGATGCCGTTGGTGATCATGTCGAAGTCGGCGGCGTGGGACTTCTGGTAGTCCTTGGCGCCCTCTTGCATGGTCACGAAAAATTCGTTGGCGAGGGACTTCATCACCAGGCCGACCTTGGGTTTGGCGGCAGCGTCGTCGGCGAATGCAGAAGAGAGAGGCAGGGCAGCGGATGCGGCGGCAAGCACAGCGACAGCGAGAAGACGTCCTGCAAATGGCAGCTTCATGGGTGTACTCCGATCTTATGATTATTGTGAGCAACGCTCGCGCCGAAGAAACATCTCGCAAACGTTTGCGTTGTCAGAACTATGAGAACCTTGTCGAGATTTGTCAACGGTCGGCACTCACCTTTCATCCTGAAGATACCGTTCACTCCGGCGCTGGTTGAAACGACAGGGCTGGCGACGATTTCACACAGAACCCCAAGTAATTACCATCAAGGCTTTCGGACAACCGAACATCAATGCCCCATGCGTTCGGAAAGCCGGACAGCAGCGTGTCAGAGGAGCCCGAACAAGCAATTTAAGTTGTTTTAAATCAATAAGTTATTTTATTCATTCTTTCATGATTGGCCTGGTACAAATCCTGCTATTTCTCAGCGCCTCGGACGTTCAGAGTCGCCCGGGTGTTCTGGATACATCTGCTACCGCACTCGTCAAAACCAGAGAGAAAAATAATGAAATCTGCATTGAAATCCTTTGTTCCCGGGGCGATGGCCCTCCTGCTGCTGTTCCCTGTCGCCGTCCAGGCAAAAGAAGTCGAGAGCAAGACCAAGCTCGCCAACGTGGTAATCCTCGCCACTGGCGGCACCATTGCCGGTGCGGGTGCCAGTGCTGCCAACAGCGCCACCTACCAGGCCGCCAAAGTCGGCATCGAACAATTGATCGCCGGTGTTCCTGAGCTTAGCCAGATCGCCAATGTACGCGGCGAACAAGTGATGCAAATTGCGTCGGAAAGCATCAATAACGAAAACCTGCTGCAACTGGGTCGCCGCGTCGCCGAATTGGCCGACAGCAAGGACGTGGATGGCATCGTGATCACCCACGGTACCGATACCCTCGAAGAAACCGCCTACTTCCTTAACCTGGTTGAAAAAACCGACAAGCCTATCGTGGTGGTCGGCTCCATGCGCCCGGGTACTGCGATGTCGGCGGACGGCATGCTCAACCTGTATAACGCCGTTGCCGTCGCCGGTAGCAAGGACGCACGCGGCAAAGGCGTGCTGGTGACCATGAACGACGAGATCCAATCGGGTCGCGACGTGAGCAAGATGATCAATATCAAGACCGAGGCGTTCAAGAGCCCGTGGGGCCCATTGGGCATGGTCGTTGAAGGCAAATCCTACTGGTTCCGCCTGCCGGCCAAGCGTCACACCCTGGATTCGGAATTCGACATTAAGACCATCAAGAGCCTGCCTGACGTTGAAATTGCCTACGGCTACGGCAACGTGAGCGACACGGCCTACAAAGCCCTGGCCCAAGCCGGCGCCAAAGCCATCATTCATGCCGGCACCGGCAATGGCTCGGTGTCGTCCAAGGTCGTTCCGGCGCTGGTGGAATTGCGTAAACAAGGCGTGCAGATCATCCGCTCTTCGCACGTCAATGCCGGTGGCATGGTGCTGCGCAACGCTGAACAGCCAGACGATAAATACGACTGGGTGGCAGCCCTTGACCTGAACCCGCAGAAGGCCCGCATCCTGGCAATGGTCGCCCTGACCAAGACTCAGGACAGCAAAGAGCTGCAACGGATATTCTGGGAATACTGATTCCAGACCTTCCTGAAAGGGTGGCGAGGTAGCGTGCTTCCTCGCCACATCAGGTTCACGCCTAAAACTTATTGCAACAAATCACAGCAAATTTCCAAATTCGCTGTCAGACGGACGTCTTTGAATTTAAGCAGTTGCGAAAATACCTACAGTTAAATACTGTATGTGCGTACAGCTTACTAAGGAATACTCCGTGGCAAAGCCCTCCTCCGCAGCACCCGCAGCGCCTGACGCCTACCAGCGCCTGGCCATTCGCGTACAAAAAATCATTAATTCGACCAACGCCCAGAAAGCCAAGGCGGCGTTGATCTTCCGCCTGCCGGATGAGCCCGAGGACGAGTGGGCGCGCCTGCTTGAAGAAATTGCGGAAAACGACAACGTTACTCTCGCCTACAGGGATGACGGCGGCGTGCAGATTTTCTGGGTTGTGCCGAAGGAAGATTGATTGAATGAGTGTCCGTTTTTTCGCTGTGTGCTGCCTGTTTTTTGCTGTCACCGCCAACGCCCAAGCCCCACGAACCTTCAGTGAAGCCAAGAAAATCGCCTGGAAGCTCTACGCCCCCCAATCCACCGAGTTTTATTGCGGCTGCAAATACGCCGGCAACCGCATTGACCTGAAAGCCTGCGGCTACATCCCGCGCAAGAACGCCAACCGCGCCGCGCGCATCGAGTGGGAACACATTGTGCCCGCCTGGCAGATCGGCCATCAGCGCCAGTGCTGGCAAAATGGCGGGCGTAAAAACTGCACGCGCCATGACGACGTGTTCAAGCGTGCCGAAGCCGACCTGCACAACCTGGTGCCGAGCGTCGGCGAGGTGAATGGCGACCGTAACAACTTCAGCTTCGGCTGGCTGCCGGTGCAAAGCGGGCAATACGGTTCATGCCTGACCCAGGTGGACTTCAAGGCCAAGAAGGTCATGCCGCGCCCATCGATTCGCGGGATGATCGCACGCACCTATTTTTATATGAGCAAGCAATACGGCCTGCGCCTGTCGAAACAGGATCGCCAACTGTATGAAGCCTGGAACAAGACCTACCCGGTGCAACCCTGGGAGCGCCAGCGCAACCAGACGGTGGGCTGTGTGATGGGCCGAGGCAATGAATTTGTCGGCCCGGTGAACCTGAAGGCCTGCGGCTGAGGGTGGGCGCAATCGGCGCCCACCCGACCCGTTACTGCGCGACCTTGTGTTCGATGACTTCCGACACGGTGTCGGTTTTCTTGGCCCGGGCCATCTTTTCGTTGAGCAGCGTCTGCTTGGCCTCAGCCTCGGCCTTGGTGGCAAACGGGCCAAGCAGCACCTGGTCCTTGCCGTCTGCCTTCACGATGTAAAAATTGAAACCATGCTCCAGCAACCAGGCGGTCAAGTCAGTGAGCGCCTGCAGCTTGTGATCCGGCGGGCCCACCCATACATCCCATTCCTGCGCGGCAATCGCACCGGTTTGTGGCTGGCTTTCGGTCACGACGGGCTTGGCCTTGGGGGCATTGACAGGCTCACCTTCGCCGCATCCGGCCAATGCCAACACTGCAATTGCCATCGCTACTTTACGCACTGCCCTGCTCCTTCGAAGATAAAGAGGCGACTTTACCATTCACTGTCTATTCTGGCCGTCATAAACGTTGGCTTAAACAATGCGAATCATGTATCGCGACCTGTATGATGCCGCCATGGGAATTAATGTCGCCTCTATGCGTCCTAAAAGAGGCAGTCACAGGGAAGCGCTTCGCAGTAAGCTACGCACATCCGACACCTGCCCTGTCTGAACATGTGTCCTTAAAAGTAATCAAGGAGAAGTCCATGCTTATACTCACCCGAAAAGTTGGTGAAAGCATAAACATCGGTGATGACATTACGATCACCATCCTGGGCGTTAGCGGCCAGCAAGTACGAATCGGCATCAACGCCCCCAAGGATGTTGCCGTGCATCGCGAGGAAATTTATCAGCGCATCCAGGCCGGCCTCACTGCGCCGGACAAAAACCAGACGCCTTGAAGCACCTCCAGTAGCCAGCCTTTTGCTTTACCGTAACGGCTGGCGAAAACCTGATCGGCCCATTCGCTTTTTTTATCCACGCTGTACGCCTCGTACATGTCCCCGCGCTGCAAGATGAAACTGTCATGATGCCAGGAACTTGTTGCATCATTCGCAGCCAAATCCCACGTCATCCTGCGGTCCGAGTGCATTCAGGAGCACGTCGATGAGGCCAACCGTTACACAGCCCATGGTTTCCCTGTCCTGGACAATCACCTTGCTGATAGGCCTGGTATTCCTGGCGCTCGGGTATGGACTGCGATTGGAAGTCCAGGGGGCTGTCGACGCGGCGGACCACTCGTGGCTGGACCTGGCATTACTGCTGTGCGCCTACCTGTTTGCGTTCTGCCTCAAGCCGATGCAGAAGACAGTCCTGCGCAAACTATGCCAGCGTGAGGCGCATCGCGCGCATCAAAAAGCAACACGCTGACGGTCTTCCCCTTCCCGCACAGCCAGCCGGCCATCGGCTTCTCGCAGCACTTGCAGTCCTTCATACCCGTCGATACAGGCATGCTCGGTCTCTATGGCAGCCAGGTGCGTCGAGGTCACCACCATCACATCCGCTCCCGCCGCTTCTGCGGCTCGAATGCCGACCGTCGCATCCTCGAACACCAGACAATCCTGCACCGGCACGCCCAGGCGCTGGGCACCGAGCACGTAACACGCCGGATCTGGCTTGCCGCTGGCGACATCTTCGGCCGTCACCATTATCGCCGGCACGGGAATACCCGCAGCTTCCATTCGGCGCAATGCCAATGCCTTGGGCGCAGATGTGACCAGCGCCCACTGCCCGGCAGGCAAGCGTTTGAGGAAATCAACCGCGCCGCCAATCGCCACGATGCCCTCGACATCGTTCACTTCAGCGTCGGTAATCCACGCCGCTTCGGCTTGAGCGTCCACGCCCGGCAACGCCTGGCGCGTGATCGTATCAATCGCGCGGGCGCCATGGATGGTGGTCAGGAACGCCTCCACATCCAGGCCATGGCGTTCGGCCCAACGGCTCCATACCCGCTCGGCGGCGGCAATGGAGTTGAGCAGGGTTCCGTCCATATCGAACAGAAAGGCCCGGTAATGCCGGGTAAATACGGCAGGATTTTGGCTGGACACGACGCGGCTTCCCCCCAGGTGTTCAAGCAAATGATCGATGTCATGCAATCTACGGTTCACCTCGCCACTTGTAAACGTTGCGAGGCGCCCGCCCCAAACCTTGAATGACGAACTTGTCATCATCCTGTTGGTTGGCTGTTCAGGTCGCCTGGTTACTGTGGACTCACTGCCGGCGGCTCATCAGGACCGGGAACACGTGCTGGACTATCGGGTGCAAGGCATCGGTTGCGCCAGTGACAATTGATCAGGCTAAACTGGCGCAACCCATTGAATCAGGGCATTTCCCATGAACATCCTCGTAGTCGAAGACGAACCCAAGGCCGGCAACTATCTGCTCAATGGCTTGCAGGAACTGGGCTACAGCGTCAGCCTGGCCCGCGATGGCGTGGACGGTTTGCACCAGGCCCTGGAAACGCCGTTCGACGTGATCGTGCTCGATGTGATGATGCCGAAAATGGATGGCTGGGAAGTGCTGCGCCGCCTGCGCAGGGAGGCCGATACGCCGGTGCTGTTCCTGACCGCCCGCGATGATATCGCTGACCGCATCAAGGGCCTGGAGCTGGGCGCCGACGATTATCTGATCAAGCCCTTCTCCTTCGCCGAACTGGTCGCGCGCCTGCGCACCCTGACCCGACGCGGCCCGATTCGGGAAGAAGAACACCTGCAGATCGCCGACCTGCAAATCGACGTGCTCAAGCGCCGCGTCACCCGCGCCGGCACGCGCATTACCCTGACCAATAAAGAGTTCGCCCTGCTGCACCTGTTCGCCACCCACCAGGACCAGGTGCTGTCACGCTCGCTGATTGCCTCGCGGGTATGGGACATGAATTTCGACAGCGACACCAACGTGGTCGACGTGGCCGTGCGGCGCCTGCGCTTGAAAATCGACGATCCGTTCCAACTCAAGTTGATCCACAGCGTGCGTGGCATCGGCTACCGCTTCGATACCCAGCCATGAGCCGCAGCCGCCATTACTCGCTGACCCTGCGCCTGGCGTTGATCTTCGCCCTGCTCGCCTTTGCCTTGCTGGCCACCCTCGGCGTGGCCCTGTACCGCGAGCTGGAGCGCGAGCTGATCCGCCGCGACGACACCGCGCTGATCTCCCGCGTCGATCAACTGCGCAACCTGCTCAGCGACAGCAATACCCTGGACCTGATCAAGACCAAACCCGAGCTGTTCCAGAACATGCTCGGCAATCGTGAATCCGTATTGAGCATCGCGGCCCCCGGTCAACCACCCTTGCTGCTGGTGAACCCGGCCAATATCGAACTGCCTGCGATAGAGCCGGTGCCGGGGAATCACGTACTGGTGCTGAGCGATGTACAGCACTTGCCGGGGCTCAACGGCATTCCCTTCTCGACTGTCGCGGCGACCATCAACGCCGGTGACCTGGGCAGCCTGCAAGTCACCAGCGGCCGCCTGATGACCGAGCGCACCGCGGTACTCGCCAGCTATCGACTGAGCGTTTATATCCTGGCGAGCATCGCTGCGATCATCCTGGCATTGGCCGGTTACCTGCTGGTGCATCGCGGCTTGCTGCCCTTGCGCCGCCTGGCCCGGCACGCGCAAGGGATCGGCGTCGGCAACCTGGCCGAGCGCCTCGACAGCGAGGGCGCCCCGAAAGAACTGCTACCGATGATCGAGTCGTTCAACACCATGCTTGAGCGTTTGTCCAAGGGCTTTGTGCAACTGGGCCAGGTCTCGACCGACATGGCCCACGAACTGCGCACGCCGATCAATAACCTGCTCGGCGAAACCCAGGTTGCCTTGCAGCAGCAGCGCAGTGTCGACAGCTACCAGCAACTGCTGGCGTCCAATGTCGAGGAGCTTGAACGCCTGGCGCGGATGCTCGACAACATGCTGTTCCTGGCGCGCACCGACCCGGCCAGTGCGTTGCGCCAACGCCAGGCGCTGGACGCGGCGGATGAGGTGGAGCGCATCGCCGATTATTTCGAAGGGTTGGCCGCTGACGCGGGCATGCACATCGTTGTCCAGGGCAAAGGCGTGATCTGGGCTGAGCCGATGCTCCTGCGCCGCGCCCTGGCGAACCTGTGCGCCAACGCCATCAAATATGGAGCGCCGGGCTCGACGCTGAGCGTCCAGGCGATTGCAACCGACGAGGGCGTCAACGTGAGGGTCAGCAACCAGGGGGAGACCATTCCCGCCGAGCATCTGCCGCGGTTGTTCGAACGGTTCTACCGGGTGGATGAGTCCCGCGAGCGCTCCTCCCAATCCAATGGACTGGGACTGTCGATCGTGGCCACCATCATGCAACTGCATAACGGGCGGTATCGGGTCAGCAGTGAGGACGGCATCACCACTTTCGAGCTGTTTTTTCCCGCTCGAGACTGAATCAGCTCACCCGACCACCTGTTTCCACGATATCCGCCTGGGTTTGCCAAGCCGCCAAGACCGCCAGGCGCACGCCCTCCACCAACACAGGCAATTCCATCGACGGCTGACCGAACTGCGGCAAGCCCGGCACATGGATAAACCCACTGCGCACCGCAGAACCTGCCAGCGCATGCTGCAATCGATAAAACACCTGATTGCACACAAAAGTCCCCGCCGTCTGCGAAACGGAGGCCGCAATACCCGCCTCACGCACCGCCCTGACCATGCTCTTGATCGGCAATGTCGAGAAGTAAGCGGCCGGGCCACCCTCCACCACCGCCGTGTCAATCGGCTGGGCGCCCAGGTTGTCCGGGATGCGCGCATCATTGACGTTGATCGCGACGCGCTCGATGGAAATATCGCTGCGCCCGGGGCCCAGGCCGGTCGCGATGACCATGTCCGGTTGCAGTTCCTCGATAAGCTGAATCAAGGTCTCTGCAGCAGTGGCGAAAGCGCAGGGCAATCGGCGCGCGACGATCCGCACGTCATCACTCAGTTCTACCCCTTCCAGCAGGCGCACCGCCTCCCAGGAGGGGTTCACCACGTCGTGGTCGAAAGGCTCGAAGCCGGTCAGCAATAGGGTTTTCATCCTGGCCTCACATCAACAGATAAAGCAGCACGATATTGACCACCAGCATCATCAACGCGGTGGGCAATTGGGCCTTGATCACCGCGTTCTTGTCCGGCAGTTCCAGCAATGCTGCCGGTACGATATTGAAGTTGGCCGCCATCGGTGTCATCAGCGTACCGCAGTAGCCGGAGAACATGCCGATCGCGGCCATGACCGCCGGGTTGCCGCCGTAGATGCCCACCAGCACCGGCACGCCGACGCCGCCGGTCATCACCGGGAACGCCGCGAAGCCGTTGCCCATGATCACCGTAAACAACGCCATGCCCAGCACATAGACCATTACCGCCACCAATTTGAAATCCAGATTGATGTAAGTGGTGGTGATGTGGGCGACCGCCGTGCCAACCCCGGCTTCATTGAACAACAGCCCGAGCATGGCCAGCATCTGCGGCAGCGCCATGGCCCAGCCCAGGGCTTCGGTCAGGCGACGCGATTCGCGCAAGGCCTGCACGGGCGTATCGCGAGTCAGCCAGCAGGCCAGGCCAAGGGCGATCAGGCAGCCGATGCCGAGAGAGACAAAGGTGGTGTTCTTCGGATCGAGCAGCGGCACACCGCCGATTTCGGTGTGCTTGAGCAATACCGAGCCAATCACCGTGGTCAGCGGAATGGCCAGTGCGGGTATGAATAGCTTGTGACCCAGGCGAGCGGCACTGGCGCGGGACGCCTTGTCATGCAATTGCGCATGCTGGCCACGGCCGACGCCCCCCAGGCCGGCAATCAACGCCATCACCACGATGCCGCCACCGATGACCACCGAAGGCAGGCGCTCTCCCACCAGGAACGGAATGGCAAACAGCAGCCAGAACAGCGACGTCGACCAACGCTTGGGATGGGTGCGATCCAGCAGGATCATGCCCGCGGTGATCAGCAACAGCACACCGGCCAGCCAGTACAGGTATTGAATGGAAATAATCATTGCGCAGCCTCCACCGAGGGGGCGGCGCTCATCTCACGGGTCAACCGTCGATCAAATCGATGCAGTCGAATGGCATGAATGATAAAGGCACAGATCGCCGTCGGGATGCCCCACACCGCAATATGCAGCGGCTCCACATCGATCCCCGAGCCCAGCAGAAAGGTGTGCATCAAGGCGATCGCACCAAAGGCGACGAAGATGTCTTCACCGAAAAACAGCCCCACATTGTCGGTGGCGGCGCACATGGCCAATACCTTGTGACGCAGCTTGTCCGGCAGCTTGCCGTAGCGTTTTTCCGCCGCACCTTCGGCCATCGGCGCGAGCAATGGCCGCACCATCTGCGGATGCCCACCCAGGCTGGTCAGCCCCATGGCCGCAGTGGATTCACGTACAAACAGATAGATGATCAGCAGACGCCCCACCGTCGCGCGCTCGAAACGGGCGATCCAGTTCTGTGCATGCACGCGCAGGCCATGTCGCTCCAACAGGCCAATCACCGCCAGCGGTAATAACAGGATCAATTGCAGCGCACGGGTCTGGAGGAAACCATCCCCCATGGTGGCGAGAATTTTCTCCAGCGGGAACTGGGCGGCGAGCCCGGTGGCGATAGCGGCGGCGGTAACCACCAGCAACGGATTGAAGCGCAATACAAAGCCGACCACGATGACAAGTACGCCGATCAACGGCCATAAATTCACAACAGTTTGCATGGCGAAGAGGTCCTTTAGTGCGCGCTGCGGCGCCATTACAGCAGGATGTGAGCAAAGGGCTCACAGCATGAAAGTGGCGTGCAGTCGGCTCGGTTTTTTTATTGTTGACCTGGAAGGTCGAGCAGTGGCGGCAACTTTGCTGCCTTGAGGCGGGAGGTGTCCAACAAGAAAAACTGTTGCTGCAGACCAATAAATTTTGTGGATATTGGTACTGCGCGATTGGGTAACTGGAGGGATTCGGGATTCGCCCTATACTCAACGATGATGCGCCTGCGCAGCATCCAGGGCGCTATTGTCGACAATGAGGGCTCCAGCTATGTATGCCGGTCAGATGAGCAGTATGGCGACAGCAATTGGCGAGATACGCTGCCAGATGGTGGTCCAGATCATTTGTCTGCTGTCGGTGGCGACGCTCTTCTGTTGACCGAGACACCAGCGCCGCAAGACGCTGTTGACCTGATCGTTCCCATGCTCTGCGTGGGAATGCCTCACTGGACGCTCCGCGTCCCGCTTTCAGCGCAAAATTCACATCTGCGCAATGGTGACGCGGAGCGTCACCCGATGCATTCCCACGCGGAGCGAGGGAACGATCAAATTCCAGACAACAAAAAAGGGCCCACCTTTCGGTGAGCCCTTCCAGACCGCCCAGCAGAGCGGATTTTGTTTGGTAGGCGCGATTGGACTCGAACCAACGACCCCCACCATGTCAAGGTGGTGCTCTAACCAACTGAGCTACGTGCCTGCTGTGAGGCGGCATTCTACGGAATTCCGTAGGGGTGTCAACATCTTTTTTGCAGCTAACCCTATGAATATGCGAATTTTTTATTCGCGGGTCAGGCGCCCGTGAATTACGGGTGGCTGGCAGGCTATTTTCAACTCAGGTAGGATCGCCGCACTCGTAAAAAATATAAAACAGAGGTTCCAGGATGGCGAACACCCCCTACCCCCAGTCGTATTACGCCGCCTCCGCGAACGCGGTTCCGCCGCGTCCGGCGCTGCAAGGTGAGGTCGAAACCGATGTTTGTGTGATTGGCGCCGGTTATACCGGTCTTTCCAGCGCGCTGTTTTTGCTCGAGAACGGCTTTCGCGTGACGGTCCTGGAAGCCGCCAAGGTAGGTTTTGGTGCGTCCGGTCGTAATGGTGGGCAGATCGTCAATAGCTACAGCCGCGACATTGATGTCATCGAGCGCAGCGTCGGGCCCACGCAGGCGCAGCTGCTGGGTGAGATGGCCTTCGAGGGCGGCAGGATCATTCGTGAGCGCGTGGCCAAATATCAGATCCAGTGCGACTTGAAGGATGGCGGTGTGTTCGCCGCGCTCAACAGCAAGCACATGGGCCACCTGGAATCACAGAAGCGCCTGTGGGAGCGTTACGGCCATACGCAACTGGAACTGCTGGATGAGCGTCGCATCCGCGAAGTCGTGGCGTGTGACAACTATGTAGGCGGCCTGCTGGACATGAGCGGTGGGCATATCCACCCACTCAACCTGGCATTGGGCGAAGCAGCGGCCGTCGAGTCCCTCGGCGGCACAATTTTTGAGCAGTCGGCCGCCGTGCGCATCGAGCGCGGCGCCAACCCGGTGGTGCATACCGCCGAAGGCAAGGTCAGGGCCAAGTTCATCATCGTTGCGGGCAATGCTTACCTGGGCAACCTGGTGCCGGAGCTGGCGGCCAAATCAATGCCGTGCGGCACCCAGGTGATTACCACTGCGCCATTGGGCGACGAATTGGCCAGGACCTTGTTGCCGCAGGACTACTGTGTCGAAGACTGCAATTACCTGCTCGACTACTACCGCCTCACGAGCGACAAGCGCCTGATCTTCGGCGGCGGCGTGGTGTATGGCGCGCGCGACCCGGCGAATATCGAGGCGATCATCCGGCCAAAGATGCTCAAGGCGTTCCCACAGCTCAAGGACGTGAAGATCGACTACGCCTGGACCGGCAATTTCCTGCTGACCCTGTCGCGTCTGCCGCAGGTGGGCCGCCTCGGCGACAACATCTATTACTCGCAAGGCTGCAGCGGCCATGGCGTGACGTATACGCACCTGGCCGGCAAGGTTTTGGCCGAAGCATTGAGAGGCCAGGCCGAGCGCTTTGACGCCTTTGCCGACCTGCCCCATTACCCGTTCCCGGGTGGACAGCTGTTGCGCACGCCCTTTGCCGCAATGGGCGCGTGGTATTACGGGCTGCGGGACAAGCTGGGTTTTTGATGAACAAGGGGAGCCGGTTCGCCGGCTTCTTGCCCGGAACGACAAATCGCGAACACAAAAAACCCCGGTCTTTCGACCAGGGTCTTTGCTATCGAATCAAGGTCCGCCAATGGCTTCGCTTGTGCTTCAAGGCGTTCAGTGGGCCTTGAAGCTGATATGGCGCAGCGGACGGGACTCGAACCCGCGACCCCCGGCGTGACAGGCCGGTATTCTAACCGACTGAACTACCGCTGCGTATCGCTTGGCTGACTGAGCGTAAAGCCTCAATCACCTTTAAACATCTGATCGATCAACCTGGGTTGTTCAATCTCAAGTCCGACACATCGAACCTGGAAAATATGGCGCAGCGGACGGGACTCGAACCCGCGACCCCCGGCGTGACAGGCCGGTATTCTAACCGACTGAACTACCGCTGCGCGTCGGTGCTACCTTTAACGTTGCGTCTTGCCCTAAGGCAAAACTCTCAAGAAGTGGTGGGTGATGACGGGATCGAACCGCCGACCCTCTGCTTGTAAGGCAGATGCTCTCCCAGCTGAGCTAATCACCCTTTGCTTCGTTGAGGCCGCGAAATTTACGCAGATAGCGGACCTAAGTCAATAGCCCGCTTGAAGTTTTTCTGAAAAAGACAAAAATGCTTCAAGACCGCCCTACTCGCTGTAGATCATCTTCTTGCTCATGCCGCCGTCCACCACGAACTCCTGTCCGGTGACAAACCCGGCCTGGCGCGACAGCAGCCACGCCACCATGGCCGCCACGTCCTCCACCGTCCCTACCCGGCCCGCCGGATGCTGCGCATGGTCGGCATCGGTAAGCGGCTCGGCCCGCCGCGCAGCAGGATCTCGCGCATCGATCCAGCCGGGGCTGACCGCATTGACCCGCACTTCCGGCCCCAGGCTCATCGCCAGGGCGTGAGTCAGCGCCAGCAGGCCACCCTTGCTCGCCGCGTAGGCTTCGGTGTCCGGCTCCGACTGGCGGGCCCGTGTCGAGGCCAAATTGACGATAGCGCCACCATGGGCGCGCAGGTACGGCGCGCAATGCTTGGCCAGCAGCATCGGCCCACTGAGATTGACTGCCAGCACGCGGTTCCAGTACGCCAGGTCAAGGCTTTCCAGGGTGATATTGCGTGGATCGGCCACCGCCGCATTGCACACCAGCGCATCCAGGCGCCCAAACTGCCCCAATACCTCGGCGACACCCTGGGCCACTTGCTTCTCGTCGGCCACGTCCATGGTGATAAACCAGGCATTCTCGCCCAGCACCTTGGACACCTTGGAACCGCGCTCGCGGTCCAGGTCGGTCAACACCACCTGCCAGCCTTCGCTGATCAGCCACGCGGCAATCCCGAGGCCAATGCCGCGCGCGGCACCGGTCACCAGTGCAACGCGCCCATTACTGGCCGCTGCGGCCTCCATGGACCACTCGATCACAAAGCCGCCAGCCCGCGGGCCAGGTCAGCCTGCAAGTCGGCGACATCTTCCAGCCCGACCGCGACGCGAATCAGGCTGTCACGGATGCCCGCGGCTTCGCGCTCCTGTGGCGCCAGGCGCCCGTGGGAGGTGGTGCCCGGGTGCGTGATAGTGGTTTTGCTGTCGCCCAGGTTGGCGGTGATCGAGATCAGTCGCGTGGCATCGATAAAGCGCCAGGCGCCGTCTTTACCGCCCTTCACCTCGAAACTCACCACCGCGCCGAACCCGCGCTGCTGGCGCTGGGCCAATGCGTGCTGCGGATGGCTCTTGAGGCCGGCGTAATGCACCTTCTCGATACCGTCCTGCTGCTCCAGCCACTCGGCCAGGGCCTGGGCGTTGGCGCAATGGGCCTTCATGCGCAGACCGAGGGTTTCCAGGCCTTTGAGGAAGATCCACGCATTGAACGGACTCAGGGTCGGGCCGGCGGTGCGCAGGAAGCCCACCACTTCCTTCATCTGCTCGCTGCGACCGGCCACTACGCCGCCCATGCAACGGCCCTGGCCGTCGATGAACTTGGTGGCCGAGTGCACCACGATGTCCGCGCCCAACTTCAACGGCTGTTGCAGGGCCGGGGTGCAGAAGCAGTTATCCACGATCAGCATCGCGCCCTTGGCGTGCGCCACTTCGGACAGCGCGGCGATATCCACCAGCTCAGCCAGCGGATTGGACGGCGACTCGACGAACAGCAGCTTTGTATTGGCCTTGATCGCCGCATCCCACCCGGACACATCCGCCAGGGGCACGTAGTCCACTTCGATACCGAAGCGCTTGAAATACTTCTCGAACAGGCTGATGGTCGAACCGAACACGCTGCGCGACACCAGCACGTGGTCGCCGGCGCTGCACAGGCTCATCACCACCGCCAGGATGGCAGCCATGCCGGTCGCCGTGGCCACCGCCTGCTCTGCGCCTTCCAGGGCGGCGATGCGCTCTTCGAACGCACGTACGGTCGGGTTGGTATAGCGCGAGTAAACGTTGCCCGGCACTTCACCGGCAAAGCGCGCGGCGGCGTCGGCCGCCGTGCGGAACACATAACTGGAGGTGAAGAACATCGGGTCACCGTGCTCCCCTTCCGGGGTACGGTGCTGGCCGGCGCGCACAGCCAGGGTATCGAAAGCTACGCCATCGAGGTCGCTGTCCAACCGACCGGCATCCCATTCCTGACTCATGCTGCCACTCCTCACATATTCTTTATTTAAGATACAAAACCGGCCCCTCAGGGCCGGTGTCTACTCAGTTGTTGTACAGATCGATGATCGCACTGACCGCCTGGGTCTTGATCTTCGACGAGTCGTTGCGCGCCTGCTCGATCTTGTTCAGGTAGGCGTCATCGATATCACCGGTCACGTACTTGCCATCGAACACGGCGCAGTCGAACTCGGCGATCTTGATCTTGCCGCCGCCCACCGCCTCGATCAGGTCAGACAGGTCCTGGTAGATCAACCAGTCGGCACCGATCAGGTCAGCCACGTCTTGCGTGGAACGATTGTGGGCGATCAGTTCGTGGGCGCTCGGCATATCGATACCGTACACGTTCGGGTAGCGCACGGCAGGCGCCGCAGAACAGAAGTACACGTTCTTCGCACCGGCTTCACGGGCCATCTGGATGATCTGCTTGCAGGTGGTGCCGCGTACGATCGAGTCATCCACCAGCATAACGTTCTTGCCGCGGAATTCCAGCTCGATGGCGTTCAGCTTCTGGCGTACCGATTTCTTGCGTGCGGCCTGGCCGGGCATGATGAAGGTACGGCCGATGTAGCGGTTCTTGACGAAGCCTTCGCGGAACTTGACACCCAGGTGGTTGGCCAGCTCCAGCGCGGCGGTACGGCTGGTGTCCGGGATGGGGATGACCACATCGATGTCGTGCTCGGGACGCTCGCGCAGGATCTTGTCGGCCAGCTTCTCACCCATGCGCAGGCGAGCTTTATAGACCGATACGCCGTCGATGATCGAGTCCGGACGCGCCAGGTAGACGTGTTCGAAGATGCATGGCGTGAGTGTCGGCGCAACCGCGCACTGACGGGTGTGCAGCTTGCCGTCTTCAGTGATGTAGACCGCTTCACCGGGTGCCAGGTCGCGGATCAACGTGAAGCCCAGCACATCCAGGGATACGCTTTCGGAGGCGATCATGTACTCGACGCCTTCGTCGGTGTGACGCTGGCCGAACACGATCGGGCGGATGCCGTGGGGGTCACGGAAACCAACGATGCCGTAACCGGTGATCATCGCCACCACGGCATAACCACCGACGCAACGGTTGTGCACGTCGATCACCGCCGCGAACACGTCTTCTTCGGTAGGCTGCAGCTTGCCGCGCTGGGCCAGCTCGTGGGCGAACACGTTGAGCAACACTTCCGAGTCGGAACTGGTGTTGACGTGGCGCAGGTCGGATTCGTAAATCTCCTTGGCCAGCTGTTCAACGTTGGTCAGGTTGCCGTTATGCGCCAAGGTAATGCCGTAAGGCGAGTTGACGTAGAACGGTTGAGCTTCGGCCGAGGTCGAGCTACCGGCGGTCGGGTAACGCACATGGCCAATGCCCATGTGCCCGACCAGGCGCTGCATATGACGCTGGTGGAACACGTCACGTACCAGGCCATTGTCCTTGCGCAGGAATAACCGGCCGTCGTGGCTGGTCACAATACCGGCAGCGTCCTGGCCGCGGTGCTGGAGGACGGTTAGCGCGTCATACAGCGCCTGATTGACGTTCGACTTACCGACGATACCGACGATGCCACACATGCGACGCAACCCCTACTTAATGAATCTTGACTGAACACTCTTACTGAGGCGTTTTGGCCGGCAAGAGGTGTTCCTTGAACGGAAGATCAGCGGGTACGCTGATTCCGCTGGCCAGCCACTGACTGCTCCACCCCAGAATGAGGTTCTTGGACCAATCTGCAACCAATAGAAATTTTGGCACGAGTACCGACTCCTGCCACCACGCATCCTGCTGTACCGGCCCCAGGCTCAACAGCCCGACCGCCACGACCACCAGCAACGCGCCACGCGCGGCGCCGAAGGCCATGCCGAGAAATCGATCGGTCCCGGACAGGCCGGTGACACGTATCAACTCGCCAATCAGATAATTGACCATTGCCCCCACCAGCAGCGTGGCGATGAACATGATGGCGCAGCCCGCGATGACGCGGGCCGAAGGCGTCTCTATGTACCCGGCCAGGTAGACCGACAGTGAACCACCGAACATCCAGGCGACGACTCCTGCGATGATCCAGGTCAGCAACGACAGTGCTTCTTTGACGAAGCCGCGGCTCAGACTGATCAACGCGGAGATGGCGACGATTGCAACGATCGCCCAATCAACCCAGGTAAATGGCACAGTGCAGCCTACGTACGGATAAGGCGGCGCATTTTAGCAGAGCGCCGGGCTATCGGTAAGCGGTGATTACGGGTGCTTTGCAAATCAATCAATTGGGCAGTGGGAACACCGTTTCAAGACCACTGGAAACCAATGTGGGAGGGGGCTTGCCCCCGATGGCGGTGGTTCAGTATCAGCTGTGCTGACTGATCCACCGCTATCGGGGGCAAGCCCCCTCCCACATGTTGACCTTATCGTCCCGCCTAGCCGCGCTCAGGCTGGAAACGGGTCACAAACCCCTTGAGGTTCTGCTGGCGATCGAGCAAATCGCGCAGGCGATCCGCTTCGGCGCGCTCGATCAGCGGCCCGATAAACACACGGTTCTTGCCATCGGCGCTGCGGATATACGCGTTGTAGCCCTGGGCCCGCAGTTTTTTCTGCAAGGCGTCGGCGCCTTCGCGGTTGCCCAGGCTGGCCACTTGAATCGACCAACTGATCGGCAAACCATTCGGGTCGATA